>MVQK01000005.1 GCA_002067515.1 Pelotomaculum sp. PtaB.Bin013
ACTCAGAATTCAGCAGTCAGTATTCAGAACATCTCGGAAAGATACTGTTCTCTCATTCTGACTCCTGACTCCTGACTCCTGACTCCTGACTCCTGACTCCTGACTCCTGACTCCTGACTCCTGACTCCTGAGACATTATACTTCTTCAACAATGATATTGTCATTGGTATACACACAAATATCAGCGGCTATAGACAGTGCTTCTCTGGCAACTTCACCGGCGCCCATCTGAGTATGCCTGATTAGAGCGCGCGCCGCAGCCAACGCGTAAGGCCCACCGGAACCGATGGCCGCTACGCCGTCATCAGGTTCGATTATCTCGCCCCCCCCGGATATGATCAACAAGTCATCCTTGCTGGCTACGATCAAAAGCGCTTCCAGACGGCGCAAAATTTTATCAGTACGCCATTCCTTCGCCAACTCAACAGCTGCCCGCTGCAAGTTGCCGTGGTATTCCTCCAGCCTCCCCTCAAACTTTTCAAATAAAGTAAAGGCATCCGCGACAGATCCGGCGAATCCAGCCACAACTTTATCTTTATAAAGCCGCCTTATTTTCTTGGCGCTTTTTTTCATAACCGTATTCTGGCCGAAAGTAACTTGTCCGTCACCGGCAACAGCCACTTTCCCTTCTTTTTTTATCGCAACTATTGTCGTAGCGTGAAACATTATCATACCCCCTTCAGAACTTTATATAATTTTATGTAATTCTATATATTTTCATATAGCAGGGTAACCAAACCTTGTTTCACTCCTCCGCCCTCGGATGAGCCTTTCTATAAACCTGCTTTAACCTTTCACCGGTAACATGTGTATATATCTGTGTACTGGATAGGCTGATATGGCCAAGCATTTCCTGAACCGAACGAAGATCCGCCCCGGCGTTCAACAAATGAGTGGCGAAAGAATGGCGGAGCGTGTGCGGGCTTATTTTCCTATCAATACAGACTTTATTTACGTATTTGTCAATTATTTTACGAATTCCCCGCTCTGATAACCTTTCACCCCACCGGTTAAGAAAAACAGCATTATTTAAAGATAAGAGCGGCATTTTACCCGCAGACATGTTTTTTTCAATGTTAATTTGAGCCGCACCTTTCGTCCTCTTCCCGGAAGCGTTAATCAATAATTTAAGACGGGCATCCTTTAAGTAACGCATCAAAGCGTTTACCGCTTGAGAGCCCAACGGCACCAGTCTCTCACGCGCTCTCTTACCCATCACCCGGACGTACCCCGCGCCAAGATCGAGATCACCCTGATCGAGTGATACCAGTTCGTTAATCCGCAACCCTCCAGCATACAAAGTTTCCAGGAGCGCCCGGTCACGCATCCCCAGGGGATTTCCCAAATCAGGCGCTTCCACCAGCAGTTTTGCCTCGTTTTCATACAAAAAACGAGGCAAGCGCTTATCCAACCGCGGGTTAGACAACTTTGCCACAGGGTTTTCGTCTACAATTTCCTCTCTCTTCAAGTAGCGGTAAAACGACCGCCACGCCGCCAGCCGTCTGGCTATGGTAGCCCGCGAGAGGCCCTTTCTTTGCGAGAAAGCCAAAAAGCCGCGAAAAATCCGGTGGTCCAGATCCGCCGGATGGATAGCGAAATCTTCTTTATTTACCTGACGAGAAATAAACTCCAAACCTTGAAACAAATCTTTCTGGTAATTATCAATTGTTTTCGGAGAAGCGTTTTTTTCTATCTTTAGGTAAATTAAAAAATTATCTATATAGCTGTACACGGCAATTCCTTCTCAAACAACGGATTCTTTGAATTTCGCGATAGATTCCAGCGCTTTTTCGGCAATCATCTTGTACCGTTCTTTTTTATCTTTAATTTTAACATCTTGCCGGGGGAAAAGACCAAAAGTGATATTCATCGGCTGGAAATGGGACGGATCAGCGTTGGTTATATAATATGCCAATGATCCGTGCGCGCTCGCGCGGGGGAAAACAACCGGTTCCCTGCCGCTAACAAGCAACGCCGCATTAATACCCGCCATCAAACCGGATGCCGCCGACTCGACATACCCTTCCACACCGGTTATCTGGCCGGCGAAGAAAAGAGACAGGCGTTTTTTAGATTGAAAAGTAGGCAACAACAATACCGGAGCGTTAATAAATGTGTTCCTGTGCATAACTCCGAACCTGGCAAACTCCGCGTTTTCCAGTCCGGGAATAAGCCGGAAAACCCGGCTCTGCTCGTTCCACTTAAGGGATGTCTGGAAACCCACCAGATTGAACAAGGTTCCTTCAGTATTATCCTGTCTTAGCTGTACAACGGCATAAGGTCTCCTGCCTGTTCGCGGGTCGGTCAAACCAACCGGTTTGAGCGGACCGTATAAAAGAGTCTCGTTACCGCGCGCCGCCAGAATCTCTACCGGCATACATCCTTCAAAATAATTCTCTTTCTCAAATTCATGCCGCGGCGCTTGCCCGGCATGCACCAAGGCGTCCCAAAAGATCTCATACTCTTCCTTGTTCATCGGACAGTTTAGGTAGGCCGCCTCTCCCTTTCCATAACGGCTGGAACGAAATATCTTCTCCATATTCAAAGATTCATACGTTACAATTGGAGCGACAGCATCATAAAAATAGAAACATTCTTCTCCGGTAAACTCTCTGATGCTCCCCGCCATGGCTTCCGCTGTAAGCGGCCCGGTGGACAGGACAACCACCCCATCCTTAGGTACCTGCATTATCTCTTCACGGTAAATGTCCACCATCGGGTGCGCGGATAACTTCTCAGTAACCCGCCCGGCGAAAGTATTGCGGTCAACGGCAAGGGCGCCACCGGCCGGCACTCTTGTTTCTCCGGCGCATTCCATAATGAGAGAGCCAAGCAAGCGCATCTCTTCTTTCAAAAGGCCAACCGCGTTTACCAGAGCAGCCGCGCGCAAGGAGTTGCTGCAAACCAGTTCCGCAAAATCACCCGTGCGATGGACAGGTGTTTGTCTCGCCGGCCTCATTTCGTACAGCCTGACTCTTATCCCCCGGTTCGCTAATTGCCAGGCTGCCTCGGCGCCGGCCAAACCCGCTCCGACAACGGTTACTACCTGTTCAGCCATTATTTTCTCCCTTTTTTTAGAACAACTGGGGCAAAAATAATTATATCTTATTGCAATGATATATTTTCAACTTTATTTTCCGAATTTTTCTTTATTCTGCTCTTCACTTTACTATTTGCGACATCCTTATTGCTGCATTTTTCGTTTATGCAGCGCAGGGTTATTTTTTTCCCCGCTCCTTTCTTTTCAATCATCAAGCCCCCACAAACCGGACACTTAACTTTCGCAGGCTGATCCCAGATTGTAAAATCACACTCGGGGTAGCGGCTGCAACCGTAAAACTTTCTCCCTTTTTTAGAGCGTCTGGCTACAAGTTCCCCCTCACAACGCGGGCAACCGACACCGGTTGGTTCTAAGAGCGGTCTTGTGTTGCGGCATTCCGGAAAACCCGGACATGCTAAAAACTTGCCGTAACGGCCCATTTTGATCACCATATTGCGTCCGCATTGTTCACAGATTTCATCTGTGACTTCATCGGCAACCTGAACACGTCCAATCTCTTTATCCGCTTTTAGCAAGGTTTGATTAAACGGTGTATAAAACTTGTCGAGAACCTGAACCCAGTTCACCGTACCCTCTTCAATTCTGTCCAGCTCCTCTTCCATACCCGCGGTGAATTCAATGTCAATAATGTTTAAAAAATGTTTCTTTAATAAATCAACTACTGTTGTGCCCAATTCTGTCGGGTAGAGTTGTTTATTCTCCCTAACTACATAGCCTCGCTTTATAACTGTTTCAACAATAGGCGCATATGTACTCGGCCTGCCTATTCCTTTTTCTTCTAAAGTTTTAACCAATGTCGCGTCTGTATAACGAGGCGGCGGCTGGGTGTAATGTTGTTTTGGCGTTAGTGAGCGCGCTTCCACGCTTTCTCCTTCGCTCAACTCCGGAAGCAGTTTCTCCTCATCTTTCTCACCGTCATCCCTGCTTTCGGTATAAACTTGCATAAATCCCGGAAATTTAATTACTGAGCCAGTAGCCCGGAACATATAATCACCAGCGCTTATATCCACACTGGTTGTGTCAAAAACAGCCTGACTCATCTGGCTGGCTAAAAAACGGGACCAGATCAACTTATAGAGCTTATACTGATCATTAGTCAGGAAACTTTTTATTAAGTCCGGCTCCCTGTTAACCGACGTTGGACGAATAGCTTCATGGGCATCCTGAATCTTGCCTTTTCCCGCCGGCCTCGGCGTATTCTTACCCACATAGTGCGCCCCAAGCCTTTTGCGCAAATAATCCTGCGCTTCACTGCGGGCTGTTTCCGACACTCTGGTGGAGTCAGTGCGAATATAAGTCACCAGTCCGGAAGTTCCTTCCTTTCCAAGATCAAGCCCCTCGTAAAGCTGCTGGGCAATCATCATAGTTTTTCTTGAAGTAAAATTCAGCTTTCGGTATGCCTCTTGCTGAAGAGTACTTGTGATAAAAGGCGGCGCGGGCTTGCGGTTTTTTTCCTTACGGGTTACTTTAGTCACGGTATAATGCGTGCCTTTAAGGCTATCCAACACTTCCCGCATCTTCTCCGCGCTATCGATATCAATTTTTTTACCTAAATATTTATACAGCTTCCCTTCAAAAGGAGCGCTTCCTGTTTTAATAAAACTACCCGTGAGAGTCCAGTATTCTTCGGGTTCAAAAGATTCTATTTCCTCTTCGCGGTCACATATCAATCTAACGGCTACTGATTGAACCCGGCCTGCGCTAAGACCTTTTTTGACTTTTCGCCATAATAGCGGACTCAAATTATAACCTACCAGTCTGTCAAGAATACGGCGGGCTTGCTGCGCATTCACCAGGTCGGCGTCAACCACCCTGGGATGCGTCACAGCACTCTGTATGGCTTGCTTGGTTATCTCGTTAAATTCAATACGGCAAGGTTCGTCGTCTGGTATTTCGAGGATATTCTGGAGATGCCAGGCAATAGCCTCACCTTCCCGGTCAGGGTCGGAGGCAATCAACACCTGGTCCGCTTTTTTCTCAGCTGCCCGCAAATCCTTAATAGTATTGCCTTTGCCGCGTATAGTTATATACTTTGGGTTAAATCCATTTGATACGTCTACCCCAAACTGGCTTTTGGGCAGATCCCGCACATGCCCCATAGAAGCCTTAACCATGTATTTCTTACCCAAAAATTTGCTTATTGTTTTTGCTTTTGCGGGGGACTCAACAATTACTAAAGTTTTTGACAAACGACACACCTCATTTTATATATCGCCTGGCTTTTATTGCCATCTATTATAGCATACTTTTTAAAATTAATCTGTCCAACCATTTTTTTATACCATATTCCGGCCCGTCCGGGTATAAGATTTACCTGGATGCTGCCTGGTTAAACCCTTTATTTCCAGATACATTAAAGCCGCTATGGCTTTTTGGGGTACAAGCCCGGATTGTCTTATCAATTCATCCAGGGATACCGGCTCCAAAGAAAGCAAACGGTAAAGCGTTTCCTCCTCCTTGCTCATTTTTACCGCGCCTTCTTCTATGGAATCCGGCAACGGAAAAAGTTTATCCATACCAAGTTCATCAAGGATATCACCGGCTCCTTCAACCAGTCTGGCCCCTTGCTTGATCAGGCGGTGTGGCCCCCGGCTCAATGGATTGACCACATTACCTGGCACCGCCATTACATCGCGACCTTGCTCCAGGGCAAAATCCGCCGTAATCAAAGCGCCGCTTCTTTCACCAGCCTCCACTACAACAGTCCCTAGGGACAAACCGCTAATGATGCGGTTACGGGCGGGGAAATGCCACGCTTCAGGCAACGCCCCGGGAGGAAACTCGCTAACTACAGCTCCATTATCCATTATCCGCTCCATTATTTTTTTGTTTTCCCTGGGATAAACAACATCCGGTCCGCAACCAAGGACAGCAATAGTTCTACCACAACCCGCCAAGGCTCCTTTATGCGCAAAGGTATCAATTCCCCTGGCCATGCCGCTTACAACAGTTATCCCCACAGCGGCCAAGTCCTTTGCCAGCTTTTCCGCCACCAACTGACCATAGGGTGAAGGTTTTCGCGCCCCCACCACCGCCACGGCAAGGTTATCCGCGGATTTCAGGCAACCCCGCATAAAAATAACGGGGGGAGGGTCAAAAATTGAACGCAGCTTCTCAGGATAGCCAGATTCATTATGACATATAAAAGTAATACCTAAAGACTCCAATTTAGCGACCAGACTGTCAAGATCAAGCCCGGCCTTGCGCCGCGACAGACCCGCCGACCATTCAGCGCCCGCACCCGGCGCTCCCGACAAATCTTTAGCATCAGCTTCCCAGGCCGCCTTCACTGAGCCAAAATACTCAACAAGCGACCAAATACGCTTACCCGAACCAGGCAAAAGGTACTGCCACCCCAACCAGTATATTCTTTCTTCCAAAAGTTTTCTCCCCTAATCATAACTTTCGCCCCTTCTTTTCGGGATTAAGGCAACATCTTCCTGCTTTCTTGAAAAATTTATTTTTATCGCCGTAATTAAAAAGGATGCCAGGAAGCATCCCCTTTTGTAAATATAATCCGCAGATCTAAATATATTTCCTTATGCAATATAGATATTTTCAGTTTTACTGCAATGGCTGGGTAGATATAGATGAAGCCGGTTGGGCGGCAACGTTCACTTTGGCTCCCACTTGTGACTCACCACAGCCAAATATTGACTGGATTTGTGAAAGTAAATGCGGCGCCATGTCGATTAAACGATCAGCCAACAAATTTCCGTCCACCGGGAGCATTCTCACCTGCCCGTTGCCGACTACCAAAAAACCAATCGGCTTTACTGAAACCCCCGCACCGCTACCGCCCCCAAAAGCAGGCTCTTGCGCATCACCTTCATTTTGTTTAGAATCCCGGCTGGCTTCAAAATTGCCGCCTCCCGCCACAAAACCGCAAGCGACACGTGAAACAGGAATGATCACTGTTCCATCCGGCGCCTCAACGGGGTCGCCGACAACTGTATTCACATCCACCATTTCCCTGATGCTTTCCATAGCCGTTTTCATCAAACCTTCAATAGGATGGTTTTCGGGCATAATGGTCCCCCACATTTCCTTTTTTAAATAATCTGTCCTGTAAAAAAAATAAATATACAGGGGAATTCTGCAACAGACAGGTTAGCTATTTTCAAACCATTTTCAACAATTCATCCAATAATTGTCTCCGGCTGAGTACCCCTCTGTAGATATCCCCTTGTGTTTCAACACGGGTAAAGATTGTCTTCACGTTAAAATCCTGTGGGTGTATATCTCCTTTTTCCACCTCGCTCCAGTCCAACGGAGTTGAAACAGGAGCGCCGGGTAAAGGCCGCAGGCTGTATTGAAAGGCCATCGTCTTACCCCTGCCGTTTTGCAAATAATCCAGATACACTTTACCCGCTCTCTTTTCGATTTTTCTCTCGACAGTCGCTTTATCCGGATATACTCCCGCCACAGTTTCCGCCACGAATTTCATGGCGGCTGTAACAGCTTGCCACGGGTAAACCGGTTTAATCGGGATGAATATGTGCAGCCCGCTGGCCCCGGATGTTTTCGGGAAACAAGTCAGATTGAATTGCTCCAGAGCGCCACGGACCAATAAGGCTACCTCCATTGTGTCGCGGAAAGTTGCCCCTTCAGCCGGATCCAAATCCATGACAGCCAGATCGGGACTTTCCAGGTTTTCTAACCGTGCCAGCCAGGCATGCATCTCAACACAACCAAGATTAGCCAACCACAGTAATGTTTGCATGTTATTACATACAACGTAATTTACCATTTTGCTAGAATGCTTCACTGGATACCTCATTATCCACTGGGGAGCAAAGTCCGGACATTCTTTTTGATAAAACGCCTCTCCTTCAATACCATCCGGATAACGTTTCATAACAATCGGCCTGTTATAAAGATGGGGTAAAATATTCGTTGCAATACGGCAGTAATAGTCTATCAAATGGGCTTTTGTCAGCCCTTCCGCTAACATCACCTTGTCAAGACTGGTCAATTTTAATTCATTTCCATCAATCCTAACAACTTTATCCATAACTACTACACACCTTATATTTTTAATTAAATTTAAAAGGCCGTTTGTCTATATTAAATTTCTTATGCCAAACAATTGATTTATTGCCTTTGGTTGCACAGTATTTAAAATATATGTACTTACCTGAAAAAGCGTGAATATTAATTCATGCTTTTATTATTTGATAATATTCGAACAATATTACTTATTTGTTCAAAAAATGTTCACATATAAAAGTTATAATGGCATTAGAAAATGGGGGGAGTAATAAGCCATGAAGATATATCACAATGGAATACAATTTCATAGCAAGTTATTGAAAATAAGAACAATATGTATTGCGTTATTCATTATATATTCCGTTGTTTATTTAACTAATATACACTTACTATTGGCAAATGCATTGGAATTATCCTCTAATGCTATTTCAGGGCAGAATATTTCTTATAATAATTTAAATAATGAACTAGATAGCGCTATTTTAGCGGAAATGAATAAATATGATATTATCGGGGTTTCAGCGGCATTTGTTAAAGACGGACAGGTTATCTGGTCAAATGGTTATGGGTGGTCGGATCTAGAAGAAAATAAGCAGGCCACTCCCGATACGATTTATAGGTTAGCTTCTATTTCCAAGACTATTACCGCCACTGCGTTAATGCAACTTTGGGAACAGGGTAAGTTCGGACTTGATGATGATATAAGTAATTATTTGGGATTTGAAGTCAGAAACCCTAATTATCCTGATGATAAAATAACCTTTAGAATGTTGCTCACACATACTTCCAGTATTTTGGACGGAAGCAGTCAGGGAGGTTACAACAAGGCTATAAATTCGACAAATCCGCCGCTCTTAAAAGATCTTTTAGAGCGCAGCGGTTCTGCATACAGCGATTTGACATGGGGTAATTACAGGCCGGGTACCAACTTCAACTACTCAAATTTTTGCGCTGGAATTATCGCCTGTCTGGTAGAAAAAATTTCCGGGGAAGGTTTTGAACAATATACTATTGACCATATATTCAAGCCGTTGGGGATGGATGCCGCATATGACGCGGCTGATATAACCAATGTTGATGATATTGCCGTTCTATATCGTCTGAGCGGCGATGACATTGTCCCTGTTTATGACGACTTTCAGGCGGGTGAAAAACCTCAAAAGAGAGAATACGGATTGCCCCTGGGCAATTATTATATTGGCCCCGCCGGCGGAGTACGGGCTAGCGTGACAGATCTGGCGAAATTTATGATTGCCCATATGAATGGCGGAGTATATAACGATGCGCGCATATTAAACAAGGGTACGGTAGATTTAATGCAGCAGATGCAGTGGTCCGGCAATGGTTTAGGCGGTTTTTACCGGCAAATGGGATTAATTTTTCACATTACCGATCAGTTGGCGGGACGAACACTTGTTGGACATGCAGGTGAGGCCTATGGCTTAGTTAGTGACATGTATTTTGATCCCGTCAATAATTGCGGGGTGATATTCGTAACCAACGGGGGGAATTACAGCTTTTTAAGCAACGGCTTTACCAATATTGAAACCGCTGTAATAAACCATATATTTAATAAGCTGGCCAATTCGCCTGTTGCATTGACAAGTAATATGACTTAGACTTCCTTATATAGCGGCTTTCATTCTCCTGTCACTGCCGGGCACTCGTCAGGTGACTTGTCCCAACGCACACCCTGAAAAACAGGATGCCGGAGATACCCGCCGGCTGTAGCGGTAAGGTACACCACCGTACAAACCAGCAAGGGCCGTACCCACCTGGTGCGGCCACGTTCATTCACCGGGAGGTCCTCCAGAGGCGCGTCCGCCGTTTCAATTTTATGCAATCCGTCCAGTAAGATTTCTGCTTCCCGGCTGTTAAAACCTGTCCCCACCTTACCCTGGTAAACCAGTTCGCCGTGCCTTATGCCGCCCAGTACGAGTGACCCCAGACCCCGGCCGTTCACACCGGGCTGATAACCACATATAACCAGATCGGCTTCCCTGGTATTTCTGAACTTTTTCCAGGAAGCCGACCGGCGGCCCGGCAGGTAGACACTTTCCACTTTTTTAGCAACGGCGCCCTCCAGCCCTTCTTTGACACAGGCGTTGTAAAAATCAATACCGTCCCTGAAAACATAACGGGACAGCAAAATATCGTCTCCAGGCAAAACCATTTCTTTTAGGATGTTCTTTCTGTCAGCCAAGGGCTGTCTCAGCACTGACTTCCCATTAGCATATAACACGTCGAAAGCTATAAAAACAACCGGGTAAAAGCCAGCCCGGCTGTTTTGACCAGCACCGGCCATCTTGCCGCGCGACTGAAGACTGGCAAAAGAAGGCTTCCCCTGCACTAAAACAACTATCTCACCGTCAATAATCGCCGGCAACCGCCGCACTTTTTTATGCAGGCCGGCCAACTCAGGAAATTTGCCGGTTAAGTTGATCAGGTTACGGGAACGGATCACTGTGCCCGCGTCAAGATAAGCAAGACCACGATAACCGTCCCATTTTATTTCGTACAGATAAGCGGCGCTGTCAAATGGCTCCGAACTGACTGCCAGCATCGGGCGCAACAGAGGTAATTGTTCTCCATTCATTGCCGTGATCGCACCTCTTACGATGTTTTTCGCTTCGCCGCAACCTTTCCCGTTCGAGCCCTTGTTTGTGCATTCCCCTTTTTATCCCGTTCTTCCCTGGCCAATTCTATACTTGCTTTCAACGCTTCCATCAGGTCGACAACTTTACCGGCTTCAGTTTTCTCCGGCACCGCCACGGCTTCACCTGCTATTCTGGCCTGGATTACTTCCATGAGGGCTTGCCTGTATGTATCGTTGTATTTTTCCGGCTGAAATTCGGCTGACAGGCTGTTAATTAGATTCACCGCCATTTTAACTTCATTATCATGCAAGTCAACCTGGTAATTTAATTCCGGCAAGGTGCCGGCTTGTCTAATTTCATCAGGATAATGCATAGTACTCATGACCAGGATATTCTTGCTCTCCCTGATCGCCGCCAAGGCTTCCCTGTTGCGTATGATTACCCTGGCTACCGCCACTTTTCCGGTATCTGCTATGGCCCGTCTAAAAAGTTCGTAAACCTTGGCGCCACCCTCGCCGGGAGCCAGGTAATAAGCCTTTTCATAATAAACCGGGTCTATTTCCTCAAGATTTACAAAATCCATTATTTCTATGCTTCTGCCGCTTTTGGCCCCGGCTAGCTTTTCAAAGTCATCTTCGTTAATAATGACGTACTTCCCTTTTTCATATTCATAGCCTCTGACAATTTCCTCCATAGGTACTTCAACCTGGCAATGCGGGCAATAACGCTTGTACTGCACCGGACTTTTACATTTCTCATGCAGGTAATTGAATTTGACGTCCTTCTGCTCAGTCGCGGAATACAGCTTTACAGGCACATAAACCAAGCCGAAGCTTAACGCGCCTTTCCAGATCGGGCGCATTTCCATCACCACATTTCAATTTTAGATATTAAATCAACCGGCCTGTTTTAATTTTTTACACCCGCTATGTCGGCTATTTTATTAATATAAAACTCGCTAAGAGACTCGGCGATTTCCATAGTGTTGCCTTCACTGAAAACCCGGCAGACGGGCTCGTCAGGGTCCGGCAGCACCAATGCCCAGCCATCCCGGTGATAAACTTTAACACCGTCAAGTAATTCCAACCGGCTAGTAGGAGGATCTTGAATCAAATACCTGATTACCCTGCCCTTGGCATCCCAGGAAACCGGAACTTCCCGCTTGTCCGTATAAAACGACGGTATTTCATCCAGCATATCCGATAGAGAAGCATTGTGACGTGCCATTAACTCTAATACTCTAACCAAAGCCGAAAGAGCGTCAAAGTGCAGGAAGAATTGGGAAATTCCCTCCAAGCCTGGATTACCACCGGTCAGCACTTTATCCAGGAAATCCTGCAGGGCGGTCTTTGTCCGCACCACCTTGCCCTGATAGCGCTCGGCCAATGTCTCTATCGCCCTGGGAGCGGTTACCGGGACCACAACCGAACCTCCATGCCCCTTCAGGATAACCAAAGAGATTAAAGCGACAAGTAAATCGTCTTGCACGACCCGCCCTTTGTTGTCTATTAAAATCAGGCGGTCAGCGTTGGGATCCAGCACCGCGCCCGCGTCGGCACCGGTTTCCATAACATTGCGGGCCAGAGACGGCAGCATTTCCTGGTAGGAGCGCCAACTGCGGTATTCTGTGCAACCCCTGTTAAGGCCATCGCCTTCCAGGGAAAGCCCCAACTCCCCACAGATACCGGCAACAAAAGTTTCAAGGTTGATTCGGTCATAGCACAACAGCAGTTTAAAACTGGCTTCCCGCAGGCTGCGCCCGTTCAGCCCGGCGCATACGGCTGAAATATAATCCCTTGACATACTATGCACTGCCGCCGGCGGTATAATCCTGCTTACTTCAACCCGTGGAAAATCTTCCCTGGCCAACGCGTTCTCGATCTTTCGCTCCATACCTCTGGAGATGTTTCCACCCCGGGCGTCCGTGAAGACCATGACCACCTTATCAGATGTCAACGGCGAAACCTTGATATGCACACCTCCCTTGCAGTTCAGGGAGCGTACACTGTAACGGTGCATCGGCGTGATCCCGGTCCCTAAATCTAAAACCTCGGCACCCGCCGACTGCATTCCGCTTATTACCGCTTCCTTGATCATGAGAGACGCGTTGTAATTATCGGCACTCACGGCCAGACGCGCCCCAACCCCGGACACAGAGCCAAAAGCGGCGCCCACCCTGGCGGCAAATTCAGGAGTGACTTCCACATTGATGAGACCGCTGATTCCTTCGAAACCAAAAATTTTCTTCGGCGAGCATGTCCCCCAGATCAGGCTCTGTTGCACAGTAGCCCCGGTTTCCACCAGCTTGTGAGGCCACAACTTGACATCGGGCTTTAAAAGACTGTTTTCCATGATAATAGAATCGTCGCCTACCACTGCGCCTTCATAAATGCCGGCCTGGGACTGTACCTGCACCCGGTTGCCCACCACCGCGCCCCGAAGAGCCGCGCCGGTTCCCACGTAAATATTGTTCCAGAGTACGCTCCTTTTAATAGAGGCCCTCTCTTGAACCAGGCAGCCGGGGCCGAGCACAGTAAAGGGTTCGATTATCGCTCCCGCACCCAGTTGGCAGTTGGCCCCGATCAGGGCAGGACCTTTTATTGATGCTTCCGGATTGATGAGGGCACCTTCTCCCACCCAGACGCCAGGTGATATTTCCGTACCCGGGATATTTATGTTAACCTTACCTGACAGGGCTTCATGATGTGCTTGCAAATACTGTGTAAGATTGCCAATATCACACCAGTAACCTGAGAGAACCAGACCGAATAAAGGCTTTTGATTTCTTAACAGCAGCGGGAATAAGTCCTGGCTGAAGTCAAATTTCTGACCGGGAGCGAAATATTCCAACACTTCCGGTTCAAGCACGTAAATACCGGTGTTGACCGTATCGCTGAAAACTTCACTCCAACCGGGCTTTTCCAAGAACTGAGTAATTTTTCCGTCCTTACCGGTGATCACTACCCCGTATTCCAGCGGGCAATCAACTCTGGTAAGCACCAGGGTAGCCATCGCACCCTGCCTTTTATGAAACTCCACCGCCCGGGAAAGATCCAGGTCTGTTAATGCATCCCCGCTAATTACCAGGAAAGTCTCACCGAGAAAACCGGACGCGTTTTTAACGCTGCCGGCAGTTCCTAAAGGAGTTTCCTCCACAAAATACTGTAGATTTACACCATACTCCGCGCCGTTAGAAAAATGATCACGAATTGCTTCCGGTTGGTATTGCAGGGTCACACCTATATCAGTGATGCCGTTTTTTTGTAAAAGCTCAACAATATGAGTCATGACCGGCCTGTTTAATACCGGAACCATTGGCTTGGGTCTGCCGCAGGTGAGCGGTCTGAGACGTGAACCTTCACCGCCGGCCATAATAATTGCTTTCATGAGACATCCTCCGTTTGCAAGTCTAACTATACCTGGTCAACATCCGGCCAAACCGGTTGAATATTCTTTCCTGCCTTCCGGCAGCCGACCAGGCGGTACTCTGATGCGCTTCCAACACCTCCCGGTAAACCGAAGCTGTCTGCCAGGCGATTTTTCCCCAATTGAATTCATTTAAAACGCGGTAATAAGCGTTTTCTCTCAATTTATCGCCGAACTGAGGCTGTTTTAAGACTGACAAAATGTTCTGCGCCAGGGAATGGCTGTCACCGGTATATGTTTTAAGGCCGTCTATGCCATGGTTTATAATTTCACCAAGTCCGCCGCTATCGGCAACTACTACCGGCGTCCGGGCCGCCATTGCTTCCAGGGCCACAATCCCAAAAGGCTCGTATAAACTTGGGAAAACAGCCACGTCGGCCCAACTGTACAGGTTGTTCCGAACCGTATCATTTATGTATCCGGTAAAGTACACCCTGTTTGCGATGCCGCTTAGCATAGCCTGTCTTTTTAGGGAATCCATAAAGGGACCTTTGCCCGCTATAACAAATTTGGTCTGGGGATGATGAGCGAGAATCTCTGGCGCCGCGTCCAGCAAAACTTGAACTCCTTTTTCCCTGACCAGCCTGCCCACGTAGAAAACTATCCGCTCATCCGGGGCGGCATAATCACTGCGCCGGGCATCGCTTTCCCGGACTTTAAAATTTGTATGATCGACACCGTTTGGAATAACTTTTATTTTATCCTGCGGAATCTGAAAAACGTGCCTCAATTCACCCTCCATATAATGGCTGCAACAAATTACCCGCCAGGATTCGTAGGCGAGCCACCACTCAATATCGCTGATATGCCTTTGTGTGTCATTATGTAAACCATTATTACGTCCGTATTCAGTAGCGTGCAAGGTAGTAACCAGCGGAATCTTCCAAGAGTGTTTGAGCGCCCGCGCGGCATAGGCGACAAGCCAATCATGGGCGTGCAGAATGTGGATTTCACCCAAATCACTTGAGATTGAAATGGCGCGTTCCAACAAGGCGACGTTAAACTGAGCAACCCAGGTAACAAAATCAGGTGATGATATTTGGTACGGCTCAACCCGGTGCACTTTAACCCCATGCACTTTTTCAAAAGCGGGAGTCCCCTGGCCGCCTGAGGTAATCAGGTGAACATCCACACCATTTTCCGTCAAAGCGTTAGTCAAGTCATATACGTGCTGAGCCAGCCCACCGACACTTTTAGGCGGGTACTCCCAGGACAACATCAGCACTCTCAATAATTCCAAACCCCCTTCATTTATTTTTTCATATAAAACAAATTAGCTTTTAGCAACCTTTGGGTATATTACGAGGCTCATGTTCGGACAGAGAGTATAGTTGCCAAGCGACCCAAAATCCCTACCGGGATTTTGGGTAGAGGTTCCTACTAATAACTTTGGCTGCCGTCATGAATCTGAAAGCTCCAGTTTGTCCCGTTATTGTTATCCCAATTATTCGCGCCGTCCTTGAAGCAAAAGCTTAACCTGCCCTCAAAGTTTTGCACGGTAATGTCACTCACCCAACCCCAACCCGTACGTTCCATCCGCATATCTTTCACATCGCGCCAATTTTTGTCCCGGCCATAACCATAGTGCAAGTAAACCTGTCCATTCCCTTCCTTGCCAAGCAAGCCGTTATAGAAAATCGTCACTTCCTGGCCAGCGGTAATCGGGGTTGGATCCACCACAACGCCACCAGGGTATTCAGCTTCATGCATAGCTTTAAGTCGCGCTTCACCTTCACCGAATCTAGTCGGGTTAGCCAAAATAATCAACTCCTCGGGAAAATTTTTCTTTATTAGTATGGTTTGCAAATAAATTTTTATACAAAATGAGTTCTCTGTATAAGCGCCAAAATCGCCGCTAAATTAACGAAAAAAAACGGATGGAATCATCCATCCGGTCTTATTACTTAATTATTTTATATTTATCATTACATAATTAAATTTTTGTCTACCTCAATCAAAATTAAACCCGCCAAATTTCCTGAAGTGAGCAGCCAGGCCACCGTCGTTCAATATCTTGATCATTACAGCCGGCAATGGTTTTATCGGAATCACATTACCTTTTGTTTTATTATTAATCACTCCGGCCGCCAGATCAACGATTATTTCGTCCCCCTGGCCGATCTGGTCGGTGTCGCATTCCACCACGGGCAAACCCGTATTAATAGCATTACGGTAAAAAATACGGGCAAACGATTTAGCCAACACAGCGCTTACGTCCGCGTATTTGATGGCCAGGGGAGCCTGCTCGCGGGAAGAACCACAACCAAAGTTGGAACCGCCGACAATGAAGTCACCGGACGCAACTTTTTGATAAAAATCCGGGTCAAGATCTTCCATTACATGTTTGGCCAGTTCTTTCATGTCAAGCGTTTTAAATTTATATTTGCCTGAGATAATATAATCCGTATTTACATCATTGCCAAACTTATGGGCTTTTCCATTAAACTGCATAAAAACACCTACTTTGCAAATATTCTTATATGCTTATCAAGATTGCTCAGGCGTATGGCGTAGCGCTTATCAACAGGCTCATCTTCGCCTTTTAAAATCGCCCTCCAGGTAAGCGCCACGTCATACTGAACTAACTTTATAGTCATATATTTTTATCTATATGAACTCCCGTGGGTCGGTAATCTTCCCGGTCAAAGCGCTGGCGGCTACTGTGGCGGGAGAAGCGAGGAAAATTTCAGCATTAGAATTACCCATCCTCCCTTTAAAATTACGGTTGGCAGTTGAAATAACCGTTTCACCATCAGAAGGCACACCATTGTGCGTACCCACGCAAGGTCCGCAACCGGGTGTAACTATAGCCGCGCCAGACTCTACCAAAGTTTGGATAATCCCTTCCGCCATGGCATCCAAGAATATCCGCCGGGATGCCGGCGCCACGATCATGCGGACCTCCGGGTGGACTTTGCGATTAGCCAGAATGCCGGCGGCAATACGCAGGTCTTCCAGCCGGCCGTTAGTGCAAGTACCGAGCAATGCCTGCTGAATAGGCTTCCCCGCCACCTCGCCGACAGGAGCCACATTGTCCACTTTGTGAGGCTTGGCCACCTGGGGCTCAAGCTTTGACACATCATATTCACGCACCTTAGCATAAACCGCGTCCTGATCGGCAACTACCGGGGCAAATTCACGTTTAGTGAACCTGTTCAACCAGTTATATGTTTTGTCGTCAGCTTCCATTAAACCAGCTTTAGCGCCCATTTCAATAGCCATGTTGGCAATAGTAAAACGCGCCTCCTGAGAAAGGGCGGCAATCGCTTCGCCAACATACTCTGCAGCCATGTATGTAGCACCGTCGGCGGTAACATCTCCAATCAAATAAAGAATCAAATCTTTGGAAAACACGCCTGTCGGCAGTGTCCCATTACAAACAAATTTAAAAGTCTCCGGAACCTTAAACCACATCTGACCTGAGATCAAACCACCCGCCAGGTCGGTGGAGCCTACTCCCGTGGAGAAAGCATTCAGCGCCCCATAAGTGCAGGTATGCGAATCGGCGCCAATAACCAGGCTGCCCGGCCCTACCTCCCCGCTCTCGGGGATAAGCTGGTGGCACACACCTTCGCCGATGTCATAAAGACGGAACGCCTTTTCCTTAACAAATTCCCTCATTAACTTGTGCAGGGCGGAAACTCCCTCATTCGGGCTGGGAGCGCTGTGATCAATCACAAAAGCAACTTTTTCACGGTCAAAAACTTCCTTCCCGTCCATGTCCTTAAATGCATTAATTGCCAAAGGAGCAGTTCCGTCCTGACCCATTACGTAGTCGACCCGCGCCACTACTATCTCGTTGGCGCGGGCAGTGTGGCCACAGTGACTGGAAAGAATCTTCTCAATGATTGTCTGGCCCAATATTAATCCCTCTTTCCAAAATAGTCTTCGTAAAAATAAACCAGTTCTTTATCAAAAAGCGGCCGCTTCATTGAAACCGCATGAGAACGGATACTTGGCAGCAATTCTTGTGCCTGGTGTTCAGTTAGGATTATCCCGTATTCAGCAAATTTGGACCTTAATGCCGCCGAACCGGAATGCTTGCCGATCACAATCTGGCGCTCAAGCCCGACTTCTTCAGGGGTAAAGGCTTCATATGTCTTTGGATTTTTAATGATACCGTCGGAATGAATCCCAGATTCATGCGCAAACATGTTAGAGCCGACAATAGCCTTCCAGGCGGGCAATTCCCTGCCAGAAGCCCGGGATACATATTCCGCGATTTCAACAAACATTTCCGTCTTAAAATTAAGGTTTATATCAAATAAGTGTTTTAAAGCCATTACCACTTCTTCCAAGGCAGCGTTACCGGCCCGCTCACCTAGTCCCATAATAGTGACCCCGGCGTAATTGGCGCCGGCTTTTACACCGGCTATGGTATTCGCCGTAGCCATCCCGAAATCGTTATGGGTATGCATCTCAATGTCTATGTCAACGTTATCTCTAATCTGTTTGATCCGCTCATAAATGGTAAACGGATCCATGATGCCGACAGTATCGCAATACCGTAGACGGTTGGCGCCTGCTTCCTTGGCCGCCTTGGCAAACTGAATCAAAAAATTTATATCGCTGCGGGAAGCGTCTTCCGCGTTGACCGATATTTCCATACCCTCTTTTTTAGCAAAATGGGTGGCATTGACCATTTGTTCAATTACCCACTCTCTGGTGGTTTTTAGCTTATACTTGATATGAATATCCGAGGTGGAAATTGAAATCGCCACCGCATCCACACCACATTCCAGGGAAGTTTCAATGTCTTTGAGCACCGGCCTGTTCCAACCCATGATGCTCGCCTTTAATCCGGCCTTGCAAATAGCCGTGATAGCTTCTTTTTCATCCCCGCCCATGACCGGTATGCCGGCTTCGATCTGGTCCACTCCCAGTTCATCCAGGAACTTCGCAATCCGCAACTTTTCCCTGTTGGCAAAAACAACACCCGCTGTTTGTTCCCCGTCTCTCAAGGTTGTGTCGACGATAATTATTTTTCTTCTATGCACGATGTCTAATCACCCCTCAATCAACCAACTAAAAATCTTCAAACAATAAAATTAAAAAATACGGGATTAATCCCGAAAATTATCTAAATGAATAGTATCATAAAATTATGCAACTTTAAAGCACAATTGATTTTAATAATGATTCTAATATTGTATACAAACAGAAAGAGCGCTACCATTTGCTGGAGCGCTCTTTCTTATACCCCGAACGCTTTAATTTTTTGTCTTAATACCAGGCATCCACATCGTTTAAGATTTGCTATATAATTCTTCCAGCACTTGAGCTAAAGCTGTGTATATAGCCGAAAAACCGCAAATAATTCCTTCCCAACCGGCAATATGTGTGATTGCGATATTACCCGTCCAGTCCCCCGCGGCAAGCAGGAAAAACAGCACTGCCAGTGAGCCAAACACAAACTGAAGGCGCCGATTGATTTTAAGCGTCCCAATGAACATAACCGCCGTAAAGAGGCCCCACATAAAAAGATATGCGCCCATAGCAACGCTTTCCGTAGCATCTCCCCATTTAACTTTGGGTATGACCAGCAAACCAACTAGGGAGAGCCAGAACAATCCATAAGACGTAAAGGCTGTTGTACCAAAGGTATTGCCTTTTTTCCATTCCATTATGCCCGCAATAATCTGCGCTATACCGCCGTAAAATATACCCATGGCCAGGATCATGCTACCCAGCGCAAAAAAACCGGCATTATGCAGATTAAGAAGCACTGTCGTCATCCCAAACCCCATCAGACCAAGGGGGGCAGGATTAGCTGTGGAATCCACAATTAATGTTCGGTTAGAATTGTCTTGCATGTCTTATCCTCCTTTTTAAATTTTCAATAACAACTCTCAAAACCATATTCTATTAGTTAGCATCAGAATGGTAACAATTTTTCCCCTCCAGAATAATACCAACTGATCATAAAACGTTGACCGGCAAGTAATGCCCATCCTTAAAGAAATTAAAAAATTAAACGAGTATTTCTAAAAAATGGTCGTTATTACGCTTTAGTTATAAGCAATTGAAAGTGAACAACTCCGTTACGCGGATTAAACTTTTGCCGCTTGCGAAAGCCCTATACATGCAGAAGGCTGTGTAAGTATTGCCTTTAGGGGCAGAAAATAAGTTTTAGTCCCTGAGAACACAGAACAAAGGTTACATATAAAGGGCGGCAAAAATACTGATAGATAATGTTAGTTAACGATTAAGCTTCGCCCAAGTTTTACGAGTTCTACCACCGCCTTTTTAGTAGCAAAAATTATATTGACCGGGATTAAACCCGAAGCTTATCTAATCGAATAATACCATAAATTTTTGTTACTTTAAAGCGAAAATAATCCTTAATATCAACACATCAACCAGACATATATATAATAATTAACCAAAGACAACATACCTTGCCATTAAAAGCAAAGAGATGTATACTAACAATTAAGGTTAAATCATAATGGGGAGGTTTTTTTTAAAAAGTTAATTATAATATTAGAAAGGAGGTGTAAAATGGCTCACGGAGTTTTTGGAACAGCTATTAACTGTATGGATGGCAGAACACAGTTGCCGGTGAATGAATACTTAAAAAGTCATTATCAGCTTGATTTCATTGACACCATTACCGAACCGGGCCCGGTGAAAATACTGGCTGAAAATCAGCCGGGGGTAGCTTCCATCCAGCATAGGGTAAGTATTTCCGTTGGAGCGCATTGCTCGAAGTTAATTGCTGTTGTGGCTCATCATGATTGCGCCGGTAATCCGGTCCCCAAAGAGACGCAATTAGAGCAATTAGAATCAGCCGTTAATACTGTTCGCGCGTGGAATTACGAAGTTAAGTGTATCGGTTTATGGGTGAATGAGAATTGGCAAATCGAGCCTGTGGGTTAGTCTTTGGTAATCATAGTTTTTTAAAACATTAGTTATTAAGTTTGTTATTAGCAATAGTTATTGAAAAGACATTTAATAACAATTTTAATTACGGGAGGAAAGAAAGTTGCCGGAGGAAAAAACAACGAATCGCTGGCTTGTTGTGGTCGGCGCCTTATTAATTCAAATTGCCCTGGGCGCAGTTTATATCTGGAGTGTATTTAAAGGCCCCTTGATGACAAAATTCAAATGGGATGCGGCACCAACAAATTTGACTTTTTCAATTATTATTCTCGTTTTCGCTATAGGGACAGTAATTTTCGGTAAAATGCAGGATAAAATAGGTCCCAGGTCAGTGGCCACCATAGGCGGTATACTACTGGGAGTAGGTCTTGTATTAGCCAAATGGACAACATCTCTCGGCTGGCTCTATATAACTTTTGGGGTCATCGGTGGTCTGGGTATCGGGGCCGGTTATGTTTGCCCGCTATCGACCTGTGTAAAGTGGTTCCCGGATAAGAAAGGCTTGATCACCGGTCTGGCTGTGGCCGGATTCGGCGGTGGCGCTTTAGTTTTTACCCCGGTAGCCAAAAGCCTCATCGCTTCCAAGGGAGTTTTGGATACATTTGCTTACCTCGGCATTATTTTTGGTATTTGCGTAGTAATTGGCGCTCAATTTTTGAAAAACCCTCCGCCTGGTTATAAGCCCGCCGGCTGGGAACCGCCGGTACTGGCTACCGGAAAAGCAAGCGGTGGTGACTACGACACCGGCGAGATGGTAAAAACAGCTCAATTTTATCTAATGTGGATTTCTTATCTTTTTGGCAGCGCCGCGGGTCTGATGATTATCTCTAACGCACTGCCAATTGCTACCGCGCAAGGTTTAGGCGAAGCTTTAGCAGCGTCCGCCGTAATGACTGTTTCCGTATTCAATGCCGCAGGCCGGTTGATCTGGGGTACGGTTTCCGACAAACTAGGCCGTACCAAGACCTTGCTGATAATCTTTACGCTTTGTGGCATTACCATGATCGGCTTAAAGGCCCTTACCGGAACTTCCATCCTCCTCGGGGTGTCCCTGGTCGGTTTCTGTTTTGGAGGTTACCTGGCAATATATCCTTCCATGACTGCTGATTATTTCGGAACTAAATCCCTGGGTATGAATTATGGCACAGTATTTATGGCTTATGGTATTGGCGCGCTCCTCGGCCCAATGCTGTACGACCTGATGAAGAGCCCGGTGGCTGGTCAGTTAAGCTCCACCCCGCTGATTATTTCCGGCGTGCTCTGTTTTGTCAGTCTGGCACTGATCCTCATGCTGAAGCCACCGGCAAAAGCTTAATCGCATAAAATCACCTTTATAATAATAAAAAGTTACTCATACAAATAGGTATGAGTAACTTTTTATTATTATATGTGAAATAAAATTGTTTAACTTAAACGTTCCTTCAGCAGCTTGTTCACCAGTTCAGGATTGGCCTTGCCCCGGGACGCTTTCATCACCTGGCCGACCAGGAAACCTAAAGCGCGGTCCTTGCCGGCACGGAAGTCTTCTACCGACTTTTGGTTCTTGGCTATGACATCATCCACAATAGCCGCTATAGCCCCTTCATCACTGATCTGGACCAGTCCTTTTTCTTTTACGATAGTTTCGGCATCTTTACCTGAAGCAAACATTTCTTCAAATACTGTTTTGGCAATTTTGCCGCTAATCGTTCCTTTTTCTAATAACTGAAGCATAGCGGCCAGTTGTTCCGGCTTAATCGGGCAACTGGTTATGTCTGTGTTATTTGCGTTGAGCAGCCGGGAAAGATCCCCCATTACCCAGTTGCTAACTGCTTTGGGGTTTGAGTAGGCAGCCACGCAGGCCTCAAAGTAATCGGCCAACTCCTTGGTGTTTGTCAGCACCATGGCGTCGTAGGCGGGTAAACCGAACTCGCTTACATACCGTTCCTTGCGGTCGTCCGGCAACTCGGGAAGCGAACGCTTGATATCCTCCACCCATTCCCGGTCAATCACCATCGGCACCAAGTCCGGGTCCGGCAGGTAACGGTAATCATGCGCGTATTCTTTGCTGCGCATGGAAAGGGTAACTCCTTTTCCCTCGTCCCAGGTGCGGGTTTCCTGAATAATCCGGCCCCCGTCCTCAACAACCTCAATTTGCCGCTCGACCTCATAAGTGAGGGCTTTCTGTAAAGCTTTAAAAGAATTCATGTTTTTTATTTCTGTTTTAGTGCCAAATTCCTTGCTGCCGGCGGGGCGCACTGAAACGTTGGCATCACAACGCAGGCTGCCCTCTTCCATTTTGCAATCAGAAACACCGGTATATTGGATAATCGCTTTTAATTTATTGAGGTACTCGTACGCTTCTTCCGGTGAGCGCAGGTCGGGCTCGGACACAATTTCTATCAGGGGTACCCCGGCCCGGTTGTAATCCACCAACGAAAAAGGCGTGGTGGTAATATTCCCTTGATGCACCAGTTTGCCGGTATCTTCTTCCATGTGCAGGCGGGTAATCCCGATCCGTCTCGTTTCCCCGTTAACTTCTATGTTGAGATAGCCGTGTTCGGCGATAGGCAAATCATACTGGGATATTTGATAATTCTTGGGCATGTCCGGATAATAGTAATTCTTCCGGTCAAACTTGGAAAAGCTCGCAATCCGGCAATTGAGCGCCAGCGCGGCACGGATTGCATATTCAACCACATTTTTATTGACAACCGGGAGAACCCCCGGCAGCCCCATGCAAACCGGGCAAACGTGAGTATTGGGTTCGTTGCCGAATTCGGCGGTGGAATCACAGAATATTTTGGACCTGGTCTTTAACTCCACGTGTACTTCCAGGCCAATAACAGTTTCATACTGGGTCATTTTAACCCTCCCAAATCAGTCGTCGGACGTCGGACGTCAGACGTCGGAATTAATATTAAATCAATATCAGGCTATAACTTCCGGAAACTCTTTGTGGTAGCCGGTATTCTGTTCGAACGTGTACGCCACCCGGAGCAATGTTCCTTCGTCGAAATGCTTGCCCATCAGTTGCAGTCCGACCGGCATTCCGTCCACAAAGCCGCAAGGCAATGAAATTCCCGGGATTCCAGCCAGGTTAACCGATATCGTGCAGATGTCCGATAAATACATCTGAAGCGGATCGTCAACTTTTTCACCGAACCGGAAAGCCGGGGAAGGAGACGTCGGTGACAAGAGCACGTCATACTTTTCAAAAGCACGGTCGAAGTCTTGTTTGATCAACGTCCGCACTTTTAGCGCTTTCAGGTAGTAGGCGTCGTAATAACCCGCGGATAACGTGTAAGTACCCAACATAATCCGTCTTTTAACCTCAGGGCCAAAACCCTGGCTCCGGGACTTCATGAACATATCAATTACGTCTCCGGCGTCCGCCGCCCGGAAACCATACCGCACGCCATCGTAACGGGCCAGATTTGAACTGGCTTCAGCCGGCGCAATGATATAATAAGTCGGTAAAGCATACTCGGTATGCGGCAGGGTGGTGTATTCCACCACCGCTCCCAGCGACTCCAACAACAGCATTGCTTTTTTAACGGCGACGCGTACCTCCGGCAAGATTCCTTCAGCCATATATTCTTCAGGAACTCCTATTTTCAAGCCGCGTACGTCATTAACCAGAGAAGCGGTGTAGTCCGGCACTTTATAGTTTGCCGAAGTGGAGTCCTTGGGGTCGTGTCCGCTGACAGCCTCAAGCATCAGGGCGCAGTCGGTCACATCCCTGGCAAACGGTCCGATCTGGTCCAAAGACGAGGCAAAGGCGATTAATCCGTAGCGGGAAACAGCCCCATAGGTGGGCTTCATGCCAACCACGCCGCAAAAAGAAGCAGGCTGGCGAATGGAACCACCCGTGTCCGAACCTAGGGCGCAAACGGCTTCACCGGCGCAAACGGCGGCAGCCGAGCCGCCACTGGAACCACCGGGCACCCGCTGTGTATCCCAAGGGTTTCTTGTAGTAAAAAAGGCAGAGTTTTCGGTTGATGAGCCCATGGCGAACTCGTCCAGATTCGTCTTTCCCACTACAGTCGCACCGGCGGCTTCCAGCTTTTTCACCACGGTAGCGCTGTAAGGCGGAATGAAGTTGGACAATATTTTCGAACTGGCGGTGGTACGCAAACCGTCGGTGCACATATTATCCTTTACAGCGATAGGAATGCCGGAAAGCGGAGTAATTGCCTCACCATTCCGGATTTGCTTGTCCACCGCGCGGGCGCTCTCAAGCGCACTTTCTTTTGTTCTGGTAATATAGGCGCCAATTTTATCCTCAACGTCTTCGATCCGATCAAATACAGCATTGTTTATTTCTTCCGCCGATATTTCTTTTTTTATTAAAAGATCATGCAATTCGTGGGCTGTTAGCCGGTAAAGCTGCAATTA
>MVQK01000006.1 GCA_002067515.1 Pelotomaculum sp. PtaB.Bin013
ACACGGGAAGCCTTCCGATGAAAACGCCCACCCCCATACCGACTGTACCGGAAAGTTCGCCGTCGTGCACAACGGTATTATTGAAAACTACCTGAACCTTAAGGATTGGCTGCAGTGGCAGGGGCATACCTTTGCCTCCCAAACTGACACCGAAGTGCTTCCCCACTTGATTGAGCATTTTTATGACGGCGACCTGGTGGAAGCAGTTTTGAAAGCGGTGTCAAAACTGGAGGGTTCTTACGCCATGGTAGTGGTTTCATCGCATGAACCAAATAAACTGGTGGCAGTGCGGCAGGACAGTCCCCTGGTTATAGGGTTGGGCGACGGGGAATATTTTCTGGCCTCCGACATACCCGCCTTCTTGAATTATACCCGCCACACATATGTTCTTAACGACGGAGAAGTGGCCGTACTGGAGACCGGGCAGATCAATATCATGGACAAAAACTGCAACCCAGTAAATAAAGATGTTTTTGAAGTGAATTGGGAAGCTAAGCAAGCCGAAAAGAGCGGCTACGACCACTTCATGCTAAAAGAAATTTTTGAGCAGCCCAAAGCAATCAGGGATACCATCCGCGGCCGCATCACGGCGGACAACTCAGAAGTGGTTCTGGAAGAGGTCAAAATGACCCCGGAAGAAATCAAGGGCTTGAAAAAAATCTTCATTTCCGCCTGCGGCACCGCCTACCATGCCGGTATAGTGGGCAAATACGTTATCGAAAAACTGGCGCGTATCCCCGTGGAGGTTGATATTGCCTCAGAATTTCGCTACCGCCACCCCATTATTGAGCCCGGCACACTGGTAATCATCATCAGCCAGTCCGGTGAAACCGCCGACACACTGGCCGCGCTGCGGGAGGCCAGACGGCAGGGAGCGCGGGTGGTCGCCGTAACCAACGTGGTAGGCAGTTCAGTATCCAGGGAAGCCGACGATGTTATCTATACCTGGGCCGGCCCCGAAATTGCCGTGGCGTCAACCAAGGCCTATACGACACAACTGCTGTCCATGTTCCTCCTGGCTGTGCGCCTGGCGACCGTGCGTGGCGAAATGAAGCCGGAAGAGGCTAAAGAGATAATAAATGAAATGAAGATGTTGGACACCAAAGCCCAGGCCATTCTGGACAACTCGGTGGAGATGCGGGAATATGCCAGGGAATTGGCGCGCAGCAAGTGCGTTTTCTTCTTGGGCAGGGGGCTGGACTACGCCGTGGCGATGGAAGGGTCCCTGAAGCTGAAGGAGATTTCATATATTCATGCCGAGGCCTATGCCGCCGGCGAACTGAAACACGGAACCCTGGCTCTGATTGAGGAGGATGTGCCGGTCGTGGCCTTAACCACCCAGGACGATCTTTTCGATAAGATGGTCAGCAACATCCAGGAAGTCAACGCCCGCGGCGCCGCTGTGCTGGCCCTCGCCACCGACGGTCGCACAGAAGTGGAGAAGGTGGCCGGCCGAACTTCTTACATCCCCAAGACCCACCCGGTCCTGGCCCCGGTTCTGGCCGTGATCCCCCTGCAGTTGCTGGCTTATCATACTGCGGTAGAGCGGGGATGCGACGTTGATAAGCCAAGGAACTTGGCAAAGAGTGTGACAGTGGAATAGAATATCAGAATATAGTTCAGATTTGATCAAATAAAACAAAGTTGTACACTAAAAAGTAATGTTGGAAACTAAAAAATAATGTTGTGCAACAAGAAAATAAAGTTGTAGACTTCTGTAGCGCTTTGGTTTATAATGGGAATAAATAAGAGAACAGGTGTTCCCAGATGGCAAAGCGTAATAGGGCTACTACAGCCGCTAAAATTGAAAAGATGATCAAGGAAGGACGCGGTCAAGGTTATGGCTGCGACTACCTTCCCTGGCGCACCATTCGTGATGTACCTTCTCAAGGATTATCCACTCGTGTTGCAGGTTGGAAAACCGGGAGAGTACATCATTTTTTATCTCAAGGAGAACTCGATTATTTTTATGTCCTGGACTGGTCGGATGTGGTAATGGATATTCGTGAACAATACCCGCTTCCCCTCGAAGCTACACAGGAGATCGCAGAAAGATTGGGAATTAAGCATCCTACAGATCCCAAGACTAAGGAAGCTTTTGTTATGACCTCGGACTTCCTGATTGACGTACAGGTGAACCATCGTGTGGAACTAAAGGTACGGGCATTAAGGTCAGCTAATGAGCTTAGTTCCAAGCGAAAGATTGAAAAGCTGGAAATAGAGCAGACATATTGGAAGGAGCGAGGAGTCGATTGGGGTATTGTCACGGAAAACGAAATCCCGGAAGCCCTAGTAAAGAATGTGAAGTGGGTTCATTCTGCAAAGGATTTGTCGAATTCTCCAGCGATCACTCCGAAAATTCTTGCCCAAATTGAGCCGGTACTTTTTAATCATGTCATGAAGCCCAAGATGCCTCTTGCACATGGGGCTCTTGAAGTGGATGCTATATTAGGATTGGAATCTGGAAGTAGTCTGTGGGTTGTTCGGCATTTCATTGCCAATCGGGTGTGGATGGTGAAAATGAATAAGCCTATTGATACCGGTAAGCCGATGGTTGTTATCCGCTCAAAACAACCTGTTAACCAAGTAGGTGAACATGTATGACAACAACAATAGCTATAAATACGATTATTGAGTGGTTGGATGGTGGCGAAGGGAGCAATCGACTTGAACGGGTGCTCTGGATTGATGCAAAGGGAAAGAAAGTCGTTGTCTTTGCCCTTTTAAATCCGAAGGCTCTCCCGGAATGGAAGGATGTTGTGGAAATTGAAAAAGCCTTTGCCGACGGGATAGCGATTAAGCGAATAAGTGACCCGTATACTGCCCTGGCTCTGCCTGATTCGAAGATTTTGCAGAAACACCGTGAACGGCGGGATCGTGCATGGGAAATAATTAAAGATCTTGTGGCGGATGAACCGGGTATTTATAAATCGGAAGGACGGGGGCGTCTATTACATCACATATCCGGACAATATGGTGTCCAAACGAAAACAGTTTATAAATATTTGCGTAAATACTGGGCCGGGGGTAAGACAAAAAATGCCTTATTACCTGCATATGATCGGTGCGGCGCTCCTGGTAAAGAGCGAAAAGCGACGGAAGGCAAGAAAAGGGGACGGCCTCCTAAGATCGCTAAATTGGATAATAAAAAAGCCGGCATTAATGTCGATGATGATGTTAGGAGAATATTTCGGATAGCCATTCAAATGTACTATAATAACAAAAATAAAGCCCCTTTAAAACGGGCCTATGATTTAATGATTGAAAAACACTTTAATAATGGATACCGTGAGGAAGGAAACATCAAGATTCCTATTCTGCCCGTTGTTTCGGAACTACCAACCTTTGGACAGTTTCGTTATTGGTATGCCAAAGAATTAGACTTGCGCCAATCGATTACTGCCAGGGAAGGTAAACGTGGGTTTGCTTTACGGCATCGGGCCGTTTTAGGGAATTCGACACGGATGGCAATAGGTCCGGGCTCTATCTATCAAATTGACGCTACAATAGCCGATGTATATCTGGTAAGCAGCTTTGATCGCTCACAGATTATTGGAAGACCCGTAATTTATGTGGTTATTGATGTTTTTAGCCGGATGATTGCAGGATTATATATTGGTCTGGAGGGACCCAGCTGGATTGGAGCAATGATGGCTTTGGCCAATGCAGCCACGGACAAGGTTACCTTTTGTGCAGAGTACGGTATTGAATTATCCGGCCAAGACTGGCCTTGCCATTACCTCCCGGAGACCATTCTGGCAGACCGAGGAGAAATGGAAGGGGTCAATGCTGATAATTTGGTAGATTCTCTGAACATTACTGTAGCCAATACACCCCCATACAGAGCCGACTGGAAGGGAATCGTCGAGCAGACATTTCGCCTGGCCAACCTGAAGGCAATTCATTGGCTTCCAGGGGCCATAAAGGAACGTTATCGCGAAAGGGGAGAGCGGGATCACCGTTTAGATGCAACGCTGGATTTACACCAATTTACAAAAATAGTGATACTAACAGCTATTAACCACAACATGCATCACCGTATCGAGTGGTATTTACGGGATGAATTTATGATTCAAGAACACGTTGAGCCGATTCCTATTGATCTGTGGAAGTGGGGGATTAAAAACAGGAGCGGTCACTTGAGGGAAAAGTCACCCGAAATAATCATGCTGAACCTTATGCCGAAATCAGAAGCCACGGTTACTTTTAAAGGAATTCGCTTTAAAGGAATGTATTACAGTTGCGAGCGTGCCATCCAGGAACAGTGGTTTGAAAGGGCCAGAGCTTATGGTAATTGGAAGGTACACGTATCCTATGATCCTCGAAATACCGATATAATTTACTTGCGTATAAAAGGTGGAAAAGAGATTGAAACCTGTCAATTGCTAAAAGCCGAAGAGCGATATAAGGGACACCGTCTGGAGGAAGTTTTAGATTTACTGGAGTTTGAACATATGCAAACTTCATTATATGCTAACAAGCATATGCAATCTAAGGCGGAATTAAATGCTCGCATAGAAGCCATAGTGGCAGAAGCCAAAGAGCAGACAGAATTTACGCGTTCCAGTGAAATAAGTGACCGGCAGCGGCTTAAAAATATCCGTCGGAACAGGTCTAATGAAAAAGAGCGCATTCGGAAAGAAGAGGTATGGGAGTTTGAGAAAGACAAAGTTTCAAGTACTAACAAAGCCAGTAAGCATAATGCTGTGAAACACCATGGGATAACTCCTTCTGAACATGTTGAAGAGAGTACAGGGTGTAAAAAAGTATCTCGGCAAAAGGCATTTCTTGACATATTGAAAGGCCAGCGCAAAGGGAAGTGATGAAAATATGATTACGGAACAGATTTATGGGCGAAATGTTTTTATTGGTAATCAAATATCTGCGAAATATCATTTGACTGAAGAGGCGATGTACAGGCATAATGCGTTTATTGAAGCCTTACCACCTGTTTTAATGCCGGAAGAAGCGGCAAATCGCATTCGCCGGAAGCCTGTCTATGACGAAGCGGGTCGCTATTGGAATGCCCAGAGGCGCTTACAGTCTGTACAAACGATAACCAATTATATCGAACCATTACCCATTCATTTGGACTTGGAACAACGGTTTTCCAGGATGATCCGGAACGGTTACATGGCCCGCAATCCAATTTCTGCTGAGTGGATAAAGCAAATGAGAGCGGGGTTTCGCGATCTTGATTGGGGCGCGGGCGAAGATGGCTATGTGCCGATTATCCGTTCTTCTGCGGCTGGGTTTTCTATTATCGGTACCAGTGGTGTCGGTAAAACCACTGCCCTGGATAGTGTTTTGTCCCTTTATCCCCAGGTGATCGTGCATACCGAGTATAACGGACATAGCTTTGACCGGACGCAACTGGTATGGCTGAAGCTGGACTGTCCTTTTGACGGTTCCCTGAAAGGCTTGTGCTTAAACTTTTTTCAGGCCATTGATATAATCCTTGGTACACGATACTATCAAAAATTCGGAAACAGCCGTCGTACTGTTGACGAGCTTTTGCCGAATATGGCCCATTTGGCTGCGGCTTTGGGGTTGGGTGTTCTGGTAATTGACGAAATCCAACGCCTTAATGAAGCAAAAAGCGGTGGGGCAGCAAAGATGCTGAATTTTTTTGTGCAGATGGTGAATACCATTGGTGTTCCTGTTGTACTGGTAGGTACATTTAAGGCGCTACACTTTATGACCAGGGAGTTTGCCCAAGCCCGGCGAAGTGCCGGTCAGGGAGATTTGATATGGGCCAACCTTGCCCGGGATGATGTTTGGGACTTTTTTATCGATGGTTTATGGGAGTACCAGTGGACAAACGTTTCTTCCTCTTTAACTCCGGCGTTAAGACAAGTGTTATATGAAGAATCTCAAGGGATCGTGGATATTGCTGTCAAGTTGTACATGCTAGCCCAATGGCATGTAATCGGACAGGAAGATGAACGAATTTATCCCGGCCTGATCCGGGATGTTGCCAGGGAAAGTCTTAAATTGGCCAAACCGATTCTTGATGCCCTTAAAGCGAGAGATATTCAGAAACTTAGCCAGATCAGCGATATTTATCCGCCGATTCGCAATCTGGACGAATATCTCCACCGCGCTACAGACCGCATTACAATCGAGGGAACATTGAATACTTTGCGTAATCAGCAAAAGGCGGAGAAAAATATTATGGATGATGACGCGGAATCGCTTATTATTCAAGTGGCACGGTGGCTGGTCGAGGCGGGAATCGAACCAAAGACAGCCAGGGAATGTACCGTTAAAGCGTTGAACCGGCACGGTTCAGGAATTAATCTGAAATTGGTGATGCAAGAGGCGTTTACACTTGCCGTAAAATATTTAGCGAGCCAGGAAGATGAAAGCTCGGAAAAAGAAGAATCTAAGCAAGAACCGAACCGCCGTAAGCGGAAAGATAAGGTAGTCTCTTTATCAGGCGACCTGCGAGAAATTGTGGAGAAAAGTAAAAAGAAAGGCATCCCTGCTTATCAAGCACTAAAGGATGCTGGCATGATCAAGCCAGCAAGTGAGTTCCTGGCCAGGTAGGGGGGAAGTGAAGTCATGTTACCGTTTTTCCCGACGCCTTATCCAGATGAAATCCTTTATAGCGTCTTCGCCAGGTATCACATGTGGAGCAGAAATATGAGCTTAAAGGATACGATGATGGACCTTTTCGGCTGCAAAACGGCCTGTGCGGTGATGGATCTGCCGAATCGTCTGGAGGCATTGTATAAACGTTTACCTCATGGCTCTCTGATTACGCCGGAACTTGTGATCAATCGGCACTCTTTGTTTCCATTATTTAGACCATTTTTGCCAAAAGAAAGGGCTAACAAGATAATTCAAGCGATGAAAGGTTCAAATGGGGGGCAGATCCATACGATGATTGGTATCATGGCCAGCAGCATTACTTCTCCAAGGTTTCTCCGTTATTGCCATGAGTGCATGCAGGCCGATGAGGAACAATACGGTGAACCATATTGGCACCGGATCCACCAGGTATTTGGCGTTCAGATCTGTCCTGATCATAAAATCTGGTTAACCGAAAGCGATGTCGCGGTTTCAGCCCAGCAAAACAAACATGTCTTTCAACCCTTAATCAAAAACTATAAACAAGAGCAATTAAAGTCGTTTAACCCAGAAAATGATTTCTCGCACTACCTGGCGGTTGCCGAGGCGGTTCATTGGCTACTCAATAATGAAGCCCCGATACTCGGTTTGGCAGAACTTCGAAATCGATATATCAACCACTTGCAAAAGATAGACCTGGCAACATATACAGGCAGGGTAAGACAGCGAGACCTGATTGAATCGTTTAAGAGTTTTTATGGGCCGGAATTTCTTGTACAAATGAATAGTGCAGTTGATTATGATCATCAGGACAATTGGTTAAGTAAGCTGGTCCGAGAACCCAGGATTACTACATATCCCATACGTCACATCCTTTTTATGAGGTTTCTTGGCGTAATGCCGGAGAAATTTTTGACCGGTAGGAAAGAGCGTTATCTTCCTTTCGGCCGTGGACCTTGGCCTTGCTTAAATGCGGCAGCAAACCACTACCGTCAGCCTGTCATTGAGCAATGTAGCTTAACCCGGGATTATGATACAGGATTACCTGTTGGCACCTTTTCATGTAGTTGCGGGTTTACTTATTTAAGATGCGGGCCCGATCAAAAGGAATCAGACCGATATAAAATTGGGCGTATAAAATCATTTGGCCCTACCTGGGAAAAAGAATTGATTCGTCTGGCGGTAGTAGAGAAAAAGGGACTACGAGAATCTGCACGGCAACTTAATGTAGACCCGAAAACTATAAAAAATCAATTGAAAAAAATACAAGACCAAAGTAATGACCAGTTAATAAATGATTTATCAATGAGGGATTTTCAAAGCGAATTGAATAAATATCGAGCCCGTTGGCTGGAGATTGCGGAGCATAATCCTGGCAAAACGAAGACGGAACTGCGCCGGTCGACAAAAGCAGAATATGCTTGGCTTTATCGGCATGACCGTGACTGGCTAAATGATCATTCACCTACCCCGATACGCCGGATGAAATATACTGACAGGCGCGTGAATTGGGTTAAACGCGACGAGGAATTGGCGGAACGGGTGTCCATGGCAGCGCAGGAGATTAAACAGGTGCCCGGTAGGCCGGTTCGTTTGACTATTAGTTCAATAGGTAAGCGGGTTGGGGAACTGGCGCTACTGCAAAAACACTTGGAGAAGTTGCCGAAAACCAAGAGTATTCTTCAAGAAGTGGTTGAAACGGCGGAGAATTTTCAAGTTAGACGAGTAGAATATGCGGTAGAAAAATTGCGTGAGCAGGGGGAATTGCTGCGAACGTGGAAAATCGTCCGCGAGGCGGGGCTTCGACCGGGGTATTCTGAAAAAATAGAACAGCAGATTCAGAAGGAAATAGAAAATTTATGAACTATCGTGAAAAGTGGGAGCCTACATTATAGTCTCTTTTTTGATAAACTCTTTTAATGATAAGCGGGTGTTATGAGGAAAAATTACCAGAACTCCCTCAGGCCATACCACTCTATCTCCAAATCGATCCTGTCGCACTGATCCAGACGGGTTACGAATATTCGGTATTGAAGTTATTGGTGAACTCCAGGATAGCTGGATTATCGGTGCTTCTGCGGATATAAATCTTGGCGAGCTGCGAACAAAAATCGAGCAGTATGCCAATGAGTAAGGACGTTCAAAAAATACTGCGGCAAAACTTTCGGAAATTGTACAAGGAAAACAATGGCTAATTAATTATATATTATGCCCAGAGCTTTTTCAAGAGTGGGCTAAGCACCCACTTCCTGTATGATGTCATCTACCAGCTTGCAGCGAGATTTTTGGCCGGGCAGTATGTGACGTCCTCTTTGAAAAGTCTTTTTTATTTGACTAAGGGTAAATGAAGTTATTTATGATATTTAAAAAATAACTTTATCTGTGAAGCATAGTAGTTTTACTTATAGTTTTGATGTCTGGAGGAATTTGTTTTTTTATGTTGAAAATAACAAAATAGTGTTTTATGAAAATTGGTTGAAAGGGGACCAATATGGCTGAAGAAAAAAAACTAATGCCTTGTTTGCTTGATCGGGAAATTAGCTCCGTAGAATTTGATGCTTTTGGTCACAGACATTTTGCAAAGGCACTAGAAGGTCTTATTGAAAACTCCAAGAATGAACCACCTTATAGCATTGGCTTGTTGGGAAAATGGGGTACCGGTAAGAGTTCAATTAAATCACTTTATTTATCCTCTTTAAAGGATGATTCAAAAAGAGTTGAGAAGATTCACACAATTACTTTTAATGCTTGGCGATGCGGTGGAGAAGATATCAAGCGTGCTTTATTAAGGAACGTTTTTCTTAATATCGGTGGAGATGAATTACAACTAAAGGATGCCCTATTTCATCAGATTGAAAAAACCTTAACTGAAAAAAGAAAATGGAAAGATATTCTCCGTGATGTTTTTGAAAAATGGATTTGGAGTTTGCCACAATTAATAATAATAACGTTTACATATTTAATTATCTTAATATCATTATATTTAATCCTAAGTAAACTTCAAATATCAAATGACTGGGTAAAAGGCTTTATATCAGTTATTTTATTTGCATGTGGGGTTCCTATAATTAAATTTACCTTTGATCTAAAGCATTTTTTAATTCCCCGATCTTCTAATATAACTAGAATAGAACCACCTAGCACAACTAATGAAGAATATGAAGATCTTTTAATTAAGCAGCTAATTAAATACAAAGCCGGCGGGACAATCCTAAAAGAAGGCAAGAAATGTGAGCGACTTGTAGTTTTTATAGATGACCTTGATCGACTCTCTGCGGAAGAAATGGTTAGTGGTTTAGATGCGGTTAGGGCTTTTATGGAAATCCCAAAAAATCAGATGCCGGATGGATTGGGAATTGTTTTTGTTATTTCCTGCGACGAAGAGAGGGTGGCAAACGCTTTAGCCAATCGCCGACAGCATGTCAATATATCAGGCCTTTTGAATACCGGATTTAGCCGCAGTGATGCACGTCGTTTCCTTGATCGTATTTTTCAGTATCGTCTTGAGATTCCTCAATTCCCCAAGCGAGATATGCGCGATTATGCGATGAAAAGAATTAGTGAATTACCTGAGATAGTTCAAGATTTTAAAGATAGGGGTGTGCCTCTCGAAAATATTATTGACAGAATGATTCACCCGGGTGTACAAAGTCCGCGAAATGCCTTGCAAATTGTAAATGCTTTTGTACAGTCCTGGTGGTTGGCACGACAACGTGAGCGCGATGGTGCAGGAACAGAACGCCCTGGTGGTCTACAGGAAGGTGCAGTAACCAATCATCCGTTTTCACTTGCAGCGCTTTGTGCTCTGCGTGTAGATTTCCCCGATTTTTACAGCGATCTCCAGCAAGAGCCTAATCTTATCAATAGATTTACGGATGTTTTTATACGCAGCTTACCTATTGAAGAACAGCCGGAATCAGCCAAACATCTTTTGTATAAATATTTTGATCACCAGAGTAATGAACTTAAAACTGATTATCGCCCTCTACGTCAGTATATTGCCAGCCTTCAAGGTCTTCGGTGGCCATCCACCCTACTACCACTTTTACTTCTTTCACAAGACCCCGTGACAAGAAAATATGGTGATGGAGCTCAGCGTATTAATGATGCCTTCGTCTCAGGTGACTACCAGGGGGTTCTCGTAGAATTAGGCCGAGATAAAGACTCCAGACCTCTAACAAGTGAAGACATGCGGTTGCTCCGTGAATTAGAGGAAGAACTACATCATGAAACAGATGTCAGGCAAAATCATGCCGCGGCAGTCATAGCGGTCTTGTCTAATCGTTTCCCCAAAGAACAAGCACATATGCTTTTAAGTCCGCTTGCGCGCCGGCTAACGATTTCACCTGAATTGAGATGGCGGCTCGGTATTGAAAAAATACAAGACATATTACCATTTATCACAGCTGAGGAACAAAAAGATATAGCTGGAAGGTTGATTGAAGATTTACTAAGAACTGAAGGGGATATTACTTTTCGCTTGGAAAGTGGACAGCCTCCTTCTTACGACGAAGCTGTCGAAATGGCACGCCAGGCCTGTCTTTTAGTTTTATGGGTGAGAAAGCGAAACGGCCTGGACGAACAATCTGACAGTGCATTTTTAAGTTGGCTCGAAATAAGACGTGTTGCAATTAGAAGTAAAGAATATATATTTCCTTTCAGCGAATTAGAAACATGGATGGATGAAAACCAAGAACATTTATTAAGTGCCCTCGGGGGCCGCTATACAAAATTACTCGCTGCCCAGATGGAAAGTGAACAGACTCAAGAACTTAAAACAGATGTTGTAATGGGAAGAAGTCGTAGCGTTTTTCAAAGCTTATGGGATGCAGGTGAGGAGAGCCGGATAGAGCTATGGGATTTGTTGACCAGGTATGTGGCGGTTAAGATGAAGGAAGCGGTTGCTCTTGCCTGGGAATTAATGAGACGATATCAAAAAGAGCCTGATTCTAATGCTCTCACCTCATTTATCATGAGTTTTGCTAATCGTCTTAATAAAGATATGGAGGATGATAAAAACTGGGGTCTTGATTGGGAAGACGGAGCATTGGCTCTGCTGAATATTGTTGAGGGGCGAATAAATGATATCGGTAATGAGGCCCAACAAGCTCTCGTAGCTCTTGCAATTAGCTGGAGCAATGTGGTTGAAACTTCAGCTTTCTCAACCTGTTTAGTAAGTACATTACAAAACATTAATAAAACGCTTACAGGAGAAATCATAGCTAACTGGTCCGGACGTATATTGTTGGATCTTCCTGAACCCTGCATTAATTGGCTCGGCAACAATTTTATTAGTGGTCTTAATGATGAACAGCGCAATCAGGTAACTTCATATCTACAGGAAATGTCTCAGCCAAATAGTGTAACAGAGGAAAGAGGACAACATTATCAACGTTTCATGAGCCAATTGCCGGAGGAAGCTATAAAGTATGGAACTATTCAATCTCACTTACAGAATATGTTTTCACAGACAGCACGTTTATTGAATAATACTGATTATCTACATATAGTTTTTCCTGTATTTCCACGGCTTATCAAATATGGCCCGCTACCTCAAGCAGGATCCATGTTACATGGATTATTTATAAATGCAAGAAATAATCCAGCATTATTTGGTTGGCTTCACGAACAAATGGCTAAATATTGGCCCATGCAACAGGCTGAATTGAGTCCATATAACCCACAGCAGCTTTTCAATGATGCTCAAACGTTTGCTGCTCAGTACCCAAACAATGAAGCTTCTTATGGAATTATATATTCAATGCGGGAAATGGTACAGAGAGGTATTGTTGGTGAGGAAAATATTGCACATGTAATTGAGACGGCCTGTATACTGTGGCCATATCACCAGTTTCATTCTCTCAATACCTTTCTGGCGTTCAGGCAAGCCCCCAGCCCGTCGCGAATATCGGAACTTATGGATCAGATCAATATACAAGAGAAAGAAGAAATCGACCAACTTAAAAAAGCTTGGTCCCATATAGTAGGTATATTGAACGATGAGCAAAGGGTTGCCACAACAAAATTTATTTTGGGTAAAACGCCTAAGGGGACGGAGCAGGAGCCTGATCTATGTCTGCAAATATGGCTTGATTTGCAAAAAATGCACAAAGCCGATTTACTTAAAAAATCTGTAACCGATATTGAGTTAAATGACGAACAACGAAAACGTATCTGGTTACTTATTAGTCGGACTTCTCAAGAACTGGGAAATGATTTCTTTATTTCAGTTTTGCCAGAAGTTTTTAAGCTTCAAGAAATTCCTGAGACCGCAAGGACAATTTTTGAAACCAAAGAGGATATAAATAAATTGTTTACTTCAAAAGAAGAACAGTACGATCTTGGGGTGACATTACTTAGATGTTTTATTACCGTTACATCGCAAGTAATTAAAAATAAATTTGCAGCCTGGATGAAAGATTTAAAGGTTGGCGCCGTATTTCGCAACTTAAGGAAATATGAGGAGCTTACCGAAGACGATCTTGCAATACTAATAAGTTTTTTCCCGGAATCAAAATTGTTAGATAAAATTCAAAGAAAAGTAGGGTAATGTATAAGGGGGAAAGTCTAAATTTTATATAATTTAATTAATGGCGAAGTATTTATAAAATGAACATGGCAAGTATTTAAATAGCTATTACACTAGAACTGACCGGTAAGTTCTCCGGTTATTTATTTTTTACGTGTGAGCTCCCGTTTACAGCTTGGTGCCCGCCCGATAAAAAAGATGGGAGGGAAAATGATATGGCAGTAAATAAGGAATGCCGCAAGAGCACGACCGCCCGACCCTTGGAGCGAGTTTTCAATCACAACCCCATAGGTCCTGGACCGGTGACCACAGAGGAAGGCTTGACCGGTCCAGGTCCTGTGGCTTCCTCATTACTTTTATTTGCCACAATTTTTACCAGCAATATTAATAATCAATTCAGGTAAATAATTGGAGGTTTATTTATGATTTTGTAGAATTTTCATGTGAGCTATTTTGACTGTTCTGCTTAAAAGAAACGGATAAAAATGGATATAATATTATTATGAATTGATATTATAGATTTTCACATAAGGATTAATATCTTTTTGGGGGAAAAAATTATGCTTGATTTGAAACTGCGGGCGGAATTTTTAAACGGGCATATGCGTGATACTGCCATTGTCTTTCGGAGGGACGATGGTACCGGCGCATTAGATTTACCTAGTGAGGATTTTTTTAGAATTACCTACCCAGTTGTAGATTTGCAAAAAGCACTATTTGCTATCAGTGAAGCGGGAACTGGCAAGCCTGTTGTTCTTATTGGCGACAGGGGGCGCGGTAAATCTCATATCATGGCAGCTCTCCACCATGCTGTCGTTTCGCGTGATGTGGTGGAGACGTGGGCACAAGATTGGGGACAGCGCCTGAGAAACGATAAGCTGATAAACTTACAATTATCCTCAGGTTTTTATCCAATAACCGAAGCAGTTCATAATAATGAATATGAATATCTATGGGACCTGCTTTTTGAGCGCCATCCTTCTGGGCAAAAAATGCAGGGGAAATTTGAGGCCTCGGGAGTGCCTGTTCCAGCCAGATCGTTAATGGAAGAGATGTTTTCTCTACAACCAACAGTTCTTATTGTTGATGAGTTTCAAACTTGGTTTGATGGACTTAACGATGAGCCAGGTGATACCGGTCGTAAACGTCGCACCTGGACATTTAATTTCATACAAAACCTTTCGGAATTATCAAAGGACCGCCCTGATATCTTTAGGTTTATAATTTCTGTTCGTAACAATCAAACTGATGCCTATAGGCAGGTCCACCGTGATAATCCCGCACTGGTTGATTTCAAAGGGGTTACAGCGAAAACTGATCGTAAACGGTTGGTTTTGCATAGGCTTTTTGAAAACCGGCGTAATATTCCAGATAATGAAATACGCCAAGCTACAGCAGTATATGCCGCTGAACGGTTTCGATTGCTCTATAGCCATTTACCGGCAGCAGAATATGACCGGATTCATAATGAAGTGGTGGAATCATGGCCCTTTGCACCTGAGTTAATAGATTTATTAGAAGATCAGATTTTACTTTCAGAAGCAGCCCAGGGCTCCAGAGATTTGATTAAGGTGCTAGTACAGATATTTAAGGCTACACCGGAAAGTAATTGCATAATTACACCGGCAGACTTTGCAGTAGATAATGTTGACTGCGGTGTCCAGTCTTTGCTGGACGCTATTTCGGATGAAAAGCAAGACCGGCTAAGAGAAATTGCTCAGCGAAATTTAGAGGCTGTCATTCAAGCAGGTGTACAGGCCCCGAACGCCAGAGGAATTATCAGCGCATTATGGATGCGGTCCATTTCTCCTGGCATAAAAGTTGGTGGAATTAGAGAAGAGTTGCATTTAGATATTACAAGGTCATCTGTAATCGACGACAATATTTTTAATGATGAACTGACTCAAATAAAAGAGAACTCCTTCAATATTCATGAGGAGGAAGGTGTTCAGCCTCGCCTTAGGTTTAAAGTCGAAGAAAACGCCAGGGCAAAATTATTGGCCTCGGCAAAAAATGATAAGTTATTCGAAGATGGTAGTGATAAAGAATACATGCGTAGTACATTACGTTATGCATTAACACCTGTAGCCGCTGAGTCTGTGGCAAGAGTAATTGTCCCGGGACCCTCTTGGTTAACCTCACCGTGGGAGGGTCTGGATGAAAATGACCAACCAGAGCGCTGGGACAGACCGGTTTTATTTGTAGTACCTGCAGTCACCGAAAATTTTAATTCCGACCTGGGCCTCTGGCTGAAAAAACATGTAACGAAACAGCGGAATGTAGTACGTTTTCTTTTGCCTAAAGTTGGCACTTCCTCAATATTTGATGACAAAGAAATAGTTATTCAGGCCAGGGCTGCGTTACTGGGTAAACAATGGGGGAATAATGATGCACATTACAATAAAGAAGGAAGTAAATTCCGTACCGATTTAATTAAAGCCCTCAGTTCACGTTATGATCGCTTTGCCGTTTTACAAAGTTGGGACTTTCAAAACCCCCAAAATTGCAAATTTACTTTTGAGCAGATAACAAAGAGTGGTACAGAAATTGTAAATGAAGTGGAAAAAGTCATAAGAGAAAATTTGTTTGCATTCGAAGACTTTGAAATTATGGTAGGAGAAGCTGCTTCCAATACCCAGACAGTCGGGGCGTTTCTTACTGAGTTAAAGGAACCACCGGTGAAGCCTGGTGTTGAGCCTGTACCTTATTTGGGAGAAATCTATATTTATGAGCAGATATTGCGGGTGGCTGCATCAGGGAAAATTTATCTTAATGTAGGCGGTAGCTGGCTGGGCAAGAAAGATGATCATGCAAATGATCAGGTAACTTTGCAGATGTTACGGACAAAGGCATCCAAACGTGGTAAGGAGCTATATGACATTATATTAGGTACAGCTGACGTAGTAGGTGCTGATACCGTGATTCCGCCGCCACAACCACCGACAACGACACCTCCGATTCCTACAGACCCAGTTGTCCCGCCTGTTAATGGACCAGGTGTTCCAGTTCCTGAGCCACCAGGCGATGGCCCGATATGTGGAGGAACCATTGGAATTCCCAGGAACGGTACACCCGGGACTACAATGGGGATAAAGCCTCCTACTGTTAAACGAAGTGAGGAAAAAACAACCCTAAATCTTTCCGGTGAATTTGAAAACTGGGGATTGGCTACAGCAGATAAATTATCCCTGGCAAAGCTGGAATTTAAAGGCCTTACAGTCAAAGAACTAAAAGCCTTGTTGCAAAAATTACCGCCGACCACCCGGGCAATTTTGGAAGTTACCATGCCGGAGGGAAAAGATTGATGGGTAATATAAACAAAGAGTTATTGAATAAACAACAAGACTTATTGATTAATTTATTAAATGATACTAATAGCCAGAATTGCTGGCTGGCTATAATCAATTATCTTTTAGAGATAGCCCCGGAAGTAAGTCCGACCATGCTGCATCAGGCTACAGTAAAACTGGATAGGTTACTGGCAGAGTCGGCCTGGAATCTATGGCATGATTTTATAGATTGTGTAACCAGTACAGCGGAGGCCTTAAAAGGCTGGTGGGAAGATAACTCTGTAGGTGGCAGGGCTATACTGATCCTTGACGCTTTGTCTTTGCGGGAATTGAAACCGTTAATTGAAAATGCCAGGGCTAATGGGTTGGATCCTGTTTCTGTAAAAATAACAGGAGCTGAATTACCAACGGAAACAGAACAATTTGCCAAAGCTTTAGGTATGCCATCCAGAGCGAGCCTTTTTAATAATGGTGCTACAGATTCTTTCCTTTTGGGAGGGAAGACCACCCGGACCGATGTATTGACATCTCCTTTTCAGGACTGTCTAGGAGACGTTCCTCCTTCGCCGGATATATTTATTTGGCACTGTTGGCTTGACGACTTAATCCACCTTTATAAAAGGGAACCCGAGGAAGTAGAGAATGCTGTGCAACAGGAACTTACCAGTCCAGGCTTTTGGCAGTTAGTCAATAAAATGCGAAAAGGCAGGAAACTGGTTATTGCTTCAGATCATGGCTATGCTAATTGCAAATTATTTTCCAACGAAGAAACTGAACAACAAGCTAAAGACATTTTAATTAAATATTTTGGCGCAAGCCGTTCATGTGTGGCTGATACTCCGTTCCCTGTCGGTTTTATGCCTGCATTGGCCACAACCATAAATAATCACCATATGGTGCTGGGACAAAGGCGCTGGAAGATACAGGGAGGTTACCCCCACCTGACACATGGAGGGTTAACAGTTTTTGAGGTATTGGTACCATTAATTGAATTTCCGGAGGAAATGTAATGGCAGCTAGACGAAAAAGCAAGTCAACAAATGGTGATTTACAACTAGTTGTTGATAATGAGCAGCTTAAAATTTTAGAGAGTCCCAGCTTAAACTTTAATGAAACAAAAAGCACTACCAAAAAAATTATTCAAAAAGATGCTCCACCCAATTTAGGAAAAGCAGTTCGTCTAAAGGTACCGGATTTTTCTGATCCAGGCCGTCCCAAAACCTGCCTTGAGGTGGATTTCCCCATAGCGCCAATTAATGCCTTGTCAGCCCTGGAAGGTAACGCTGGTAAACCTATTTATCAAATGTCAAAATGGTGGGCACGGAGACGGTCTTCAGTTTTTAGATCAACCTTGATAGCAGCTGCCACCGAGGCCCCTGAAGATCCTGCCGAAGCTGCGAAAAAAGTGTGGGAGCATTACTATGCAAACCACCAGAAGGCCGGAAATTTTAAAAATCTTAAAGTTTTAGATAACTTTATGGGTGGTGGGACCACTCTGGTTGAAGGAGCCCGCCTGGGCATGCAAATGTACGGGGTTGATTTAAACCCTGTAGCATGGTTGGTAGTGAAAAACGAACTGTCTTGTTCAGACCCGGAAGAGGTTGCTAAACTTTTTGAACATATTGAGGCTGAAGTAAAGCCTCAAATACAGCCATTTTATACAACTACCTGCCCCCGTGGGCATAAGGGCAATTGGATTGATGTACGAACAAATGAAATAGCATCTGTGGATCCTATCGATTTGCCACCAGAAGAAAGACATAATTATCGCTGGGAAGGGCCGGAGGTTATCTATACATTTTGGGCCAAACATGGCCCTTGCCCTGCTACCGGCTGTGGCCACCGTACACCCGTTTTTCGCTCGCCTGTTGTAGCGGAAAAAAAGTTGTCCACCAGTTACATTGAATTAAAGTGTCCCTCCTGCGGTACGTCTTTTCATGCCGAATTGGGTGAAACCCGGATGGCGCCGGGAGCGCCCAGGGTTATACTGCCGGGTGAAGGTAAATTTACGGAGCTTTCTCAAGCGTATGCCCGGGGTTTAAAAGATTACAGTAAGGGCAACGCCGGTGAAAAACTGGCCGGAATATTACGGTTGTTGGAATCCGCCGGCGATGAACCAGGCTTGTGTTGTCCTTCTTGTGGAACTTTTTCAGGTGAAAAATTAATTACTGAACTGGAGCGCCAGCGGGGTAAAATAAAAGGTTATGTCAACAATGAGCCCGTTTATGACTTCAAGTCCGGTAATGTTGATAAAAAGGCGTTGGGGATAGGGCGTAAGCCCGTATACATGACATTGCTCATTCATCCGGAATGGCTTAAAGGGTCTCCCGGCACATTAAATGAGATGGATTTGGGCGGTTTTGCCAAAGCCACGGCGGAACAAACGGAAGCCTGGTTCCGTGAGCGGTTGAAAAATTTGGAACTGATTGAAGTGCGCGGCCGCATCAAACTGGACGAGGATGATTCGCATGCTTATTTTGATGAAGAGGAGTACGCAGGAGAAGACGGTGAGGGCAATGTCCATGAACAGGATTTAAATAGCGGTGAGATTGATGATGCTGATGTTGATACCGACCGGAAAAAATATGGATTGCCGAGATATTTAGAACTGCCTGACGGCACTGTTATGGATACGCGCCAGGGCACTGTGCCAGGTAAAAGCAAGTTTACCTGTCAAAATTCAGCCTGCGGGCGTGAGAACGATTTGCTCACTGCTGTGAAAATGAGCCTTTCACTTAACGATATGGCTGAAGCATTGAAAGCCGGCGGCTATGCCCCTGAATGGGTTGATCAGTTGCGGCAATCAGGTAGGCTTGCTTTGGTGCGACAGGCAATAATAGCAGGGGAAAAAGAGGACAAAGAGATAATTGAACTGGCCGCTGATTCGAATTTCAACCAAAATGCCCTCGAGATAGTAAAAGACACCCGCAGGACAGCACCGGTAGCAACATACGCACTGCAATGCCATTGTCCGGCATGTGAAGCGGAGGGCTATAATTACAACGGGCGTTACTTTAAGGCACCGGATGATTATGATCTAAGGCGAATAATTTTTGCTGAAAGAGAATGGGCTGAGCGTAAAAATGGTGATTTGTTTGATTATTGGCCAAAGGAGAGGCTTCCATATGCCTGGATGACGCATCATTTAAATGGTGGTATTCCCAATTGGGGTTATACACATTGGTGGACAATGTTTAATCCTAGACAGTTACTATTGCATTCTTTGGTTCTAAGGTTAAGCATATTAAAAATCAAAGATCACTCTTTAATAGATTTGCAGCAAGTCGTTGGGGGTTTAAGTCAGGCATTAAATTTTTTAAACTTATTTTGCACATATAATATTAAAAGAGATCACAATAACCAATTATTTGCAAATAATAATTTTTACCCAAAGCAAACAAATATTGAAGTAGCGCCTTTCGGTACTTTAGGTAATGGAAATTATTATTCAATTAAGAAAAATGTTATTAATGGACTAAATTGGCTACAAAATACTTGGGATGTTTACATAAGTAATGCATCAGATAATAAAAGCAGCAAACATCTATTTACAAATGAGATACTAAAAAGTATTGAAGATATATATTGTTTTTCTTCTACTGATTTAAATTTCTGCCAAGATAATATGATTGACATGGTAATAACTGATCCGCCTTTCTCGGACAATGTATTTTACGCTGACTTGGCAGATTTCTTCTACGTCTGGCTACGAATACCGATGTTGAAATGGTATGAGGACAAACCGGAAGCTGAATATTGGCGTTCCACGGCTACACCAAAAACTCTTGAAGCAATAAGGAACAGGGCTGAACACCCGGATGACCGGGAAGAGTGGGAAAAGAAGCCGACTATAAAAGCCGACCACCTACAATATATAAGGGATTATATGCAGGATAATGCGCTTAACATTGGTGACCCAAACCCTCTCTATCGCACGGAACCTGCGACGGAATTTTATGAGAATACTCTTACAGCCTGCTGGATGGAAGCTAACAGAGTTTTGAAGCCCGGTGGACTATTAGCTTTTACCTTCCATCACAATGACGATAGGCAGTGGGAGGCTGTTTTGCGCAGTTTATTTGAGGCTGGATTTATTTTAGTAGCCACTTATCCTATCCGTAGTGACGAAACAAAAGGAGAGGGAGGTGCCTTTGGCTCGCGCAAAATCGAGTATGACATTCTCCATGTTTGCCGCAAGCGTTTGGAGGATCCAACACCTGTATCCTGGGCCAAAATGCGCCGCTGGGTTAAAGAAGAAGTTAAAAACCAGCAACGTATCCTTGAATTATATCGCAACCAGGATATTTCTGAAGCGGATATCAGGGTGGTTTTACGAGGGAAAGCCCTAGAATTTTACAGCCGTCATTACGGTCAGGTTTTTACCGGGAGCGGTGAGGTTCTCTCCATAAAAGATGCGTTATTAGGAATAAATCAATTGCTGGATGACACTGGCGGTGATCTTGTCAAGCGGCCTCCGGAATCTGCACTGCCTGTTACACGGCTATTTTTAAGCTTATTTCAGAATACTGAAACGTTACCCCGGGATGACGTGCACAAAATGTTAAGGGGGACAACGGTCACAATAGATGATTTGATAGAACTGGGTTGGGTTGTGGAGGTTAATAAAAAAGTATCGGTGGTACCGTTAGAGCAGAGATTTGCTTTTTTGACCCGGCCTGGAAAACGTAGGGATTCAATAAAACTAGATCTCGACATTGCCCATTTTGTTATCGGGGCAGCCTTTCCTAAAAGCGGTATAGATATTCAAAAGGAATTGAGTGAAGAAAAACTAAATTATAAACCTCCTGTTGAGGCTATTTTAGGTTGGTATGCAGAAATGTCTCCGCATTTACACATCAGGCAGGCGTCTGAACTTGGTAGGCGTTTATTGCAAGGCTGGAGAAAGAACAATCTAATTAAGCCTACTAAACCAAAATTCGTTCAATATGCCTTAGATTTACGCGAAGAAGGGGAGGTGTATGACGCTTGAGAGAGATAAGGGGTAATGGCTGGTTACGTTCGGGCAGCAGTTTAATATGGGATGCCCAATTATTGAGCCCCCTACTAGAAAATGGAGTGCAAATACCCTTGCATAAGGCCCTTAACTGGATCGGAGGAAAACTACCATCTACCATCCCATCTGGGGATGGTAAAACTATATTTGTTGTCGGGTTGCAAACCGTTTTAGAGACGCTGGATTCTGAGGCAGCTTTTACGTTTTTACGCAACCGTGTTCAACGATTGATTGTACGGGTGCAGGACTTTTATGGCAACAATGTAGGAATTGTTTTCGGCTGTAATTGCAATTGGCGGCAATGGCGAATCGATTCCAACGAACACGCCTATTTACGTTTGCGGGGGGGACATGAACTGAATGTAACCTTTGCTCTTTGGAACGGTGTGGCGAGGGAAGCGCAAATAATCATGGTCGAGGATAAGAATGTGCATCGAAATGAAGTTGTAAAAGAAATCGGGGGAGGATTTTATGTCCGCCGTTATTCCTGATTTTAAGCCGGGTCAGTCAGTTTATCACCCGGATCTTGGTGAGGGTGTAATCACTGCGTTTAGCCCCGGTGGTTATGCGGCGGTTTTTTTTAAGTCTGTTGGCCTACGGCAAGTTCCTGTAGAAACGTTGCGTCGTCAATTAACCTGGGAGCAAAGGGTAATATCGGGTTTGCGCCAAGTTAGCCCGAAAAATCTTGAGCTATTATGGCTGTCCTTAGAAGCCGAACAACTACCCCTGATGGAGAGCGCCGGCACCCTTACTTCAGCCAAAGTGGATTTGCTTCCCCATCAGGTAGTGCTGGTACACAGGCTGGCCACGGCATCGCCGCGCAGATATTTAATTGCCGACGAGGTAGGTCTCGGAAAAACTGTTGAAACAGCCTTGATCCTTCGCGAACTGGCTTCCCGCGGACAGATGAAAAGGGCTTTAATGATTGTGCCGGCGGGGCTAGTCAATAACTGGGCCAGGGAGTTAAATGAAACATTTAACCTTGATTTTGAAATATTTGGTTCCGAAGGTGATGTCACGGACCGAAAATCAAATGCTTTTGCCAAACATAATCGGTTAATTGCCTCGGTCGATACTTTGAAGCGGCCAGCAAGAGTTAAGCGTTTGCTGGAAGCTCCCCCCTGGGATTTGGTGGTATTTGATGAGGCGCACCATCTTTCGGCCTACAAGAATGGGCGGAGGGTTAAAAAAACCGAGAATTACAAATTGTCGGAAGCAATCCGGGACCATTGCCGGGATTTATTATTGCTTTCGGCTACTCCACATCAGGGGGACCATTTCCGTTTTTGGATGCTAGTACGTTTATTGGACCCGACCCTATTCCAAAATGAGCAGGAAATGGTGGAAAGCCGTCACCGTTTAAATGCTGTGGTGATAAGGCGCACAAAGGCTGATGCCTGTAAAGCGGATGGCCGTCCCATTTTCGCCCGGAGGCTTGTTAATACACAAGCTTTTCATTTAAATAATGATGAATTAAAATTCTATAATGCTCTGCAGGATTACTTGCGGGATGGTTATAATTTGGCTGAAACTCAAGGCGGAAAGGGTAGAGCCCTTGGTTTTGTCATGACCATTTTTCAAAAAATCGCGGCATCCAGTTTTGCCGCAGTCAAAAAAACACTGCGCCGGCGATTATTAATGCTGACAATTCATGAAGCAATTCACTGTGATCAGAATATGGATGTAGATGGCCGGGATAACGCCCTTTCTGAAGCCCGCGCGCTGATTCATGATATGTTTGATGTGCCTTTTGATCCCATTGGGAGGGCCGAAGCAGAACGTATTTTGGCTGATTATCGTTTAAGAGTATTGCGAAAAATTGAGGAGTCTGAAACATTCATCCTTAATTATGATTTGCAAGGGACGAGTGATATCGCTGCCGGAACTGCTGAAGAAGCGGCTGCAGATTTTGTATCTTTAGCCCTGCCGGAAGAGCGCAGGCGTATTTTTAGTCTGCTGGAACGTTTCCCGGGTGGTATTGAAACAAAAATAATTGAGTTGCTCAGAGCGTTAGGTGAAATATGGCAGGCCAATCAAAGTGAGAAAGTGGTTATCTTTACCACCTATTTGGGAAGTGTAGACAGTATAAAGGGAGCAATCGAGAGTACCTTTCCCGGCCAGGGTGTGGAAGTGCTTAAGGGTGGGGACCACGGTTCCAAGACAGCGGCGGAGAAAAGGTTCAAACGGCCGGATGGCCCCAGGGTGTTAATTTGCACTGCTGCAGGCCGCGAGGGTATAAACCTTCAATTCTCTCGGATTCTTTTTAATCATGACTTACCATGGAATCCAATGGATTTGGAGCAAAGGATTGGCCGTATTCACCGTTATGGTCAGAAGTCTACTGCCCAGGTCTATAATTTTGTTGCTGCAGACACAATTGAAGGCAAAATATATTTAATGTTAGAGGAAAAATATAAAATCACCTATAAAGCACAAAATTAATTCCTGTTTAATTTCAACCCCCTCAGGATGTCGGTAAACATTTCAAAATTTTCAAGCGTCTCCTCATCAAGGTCTGAAAATTTTAACCTTCCCGAGTTAACATCTGATAAAAACTGGCTAAGTAAAAAATTCCGCGGAAGATAATTTTCATGAATATAAACTGAGTTTGGAACAGTTATACCTACCCTGCTCCTAAGTATGTGATTCTTGAAATCGAGAGTCGATAAAAGGTCCTCCGAATTAAGAAAATCAGAGGGCATCCTCAGGATAAATTCGCCTGAAGTACCATCCGTACTGAATATAGTCGATTTAAGATCTTCGGCGATCTGATTTTCCCTGGCGCTCCTGAATAAAAGGACGGCAAAATCCAGTCCCCAGCCCATCAATACATTACACATTAACGGAATGGAAGAGATATTTGTCGACGGTATAAGATTTATCCTGCCTTTAAATTCCATCAGTTTCAGTATGGCGCTGAACAGATAAAAAGTACCTGTATCATTTACAACCAGGTTGAACCTCCTTGAGGAGAACCTTTCAGTTGAAAGAGGATTTCCCATGATACACTGCAGAGGTGTGAGGGTGTCAGGGGATGCAGACGACAGACTCAAAGGGTCGAGTATACGGGTTGAACTGACAGGACTGTCGATCTCATCGCGCTGAACGGCCAGTACGCGATGCAGTTTGTTCATTTCGACCAGATGAGGTGAATGAGTGGTATATATTATCTGTATCCTCTGCCTGATATTTTCAAAAACTTTCAACACATCCTCCTGTGCCCTTGCATGAAGGCTTACACCGGGTTCATCAACCAGGATAATCTTCGATTTGCCCCCATCCTCCGCGGTTGCCATGAGCTCGAGATAGAATGACAAAAACCACCTAACTCCCCTGCTCCTTTGTTTGGGATAAAGTCGTTCCTCTTCATCCTTGATCCAGAACTCAAGATAAGGTTTGCCGGCTTTGTCACCATACTCCGAACTGTA
>MVQK01000007.1 GCA_002067515.1 Pelotomaculum sp. PtaB.Bin013
CCCTTGTCAAAGAAAATACTTAACGTTACTGCACCAACCGACAATGTTGCCAGATACTCCTTTTTGATCGTCAGGGTATTACCGGCTACGGTATAGTCCGTATTTTCGCTTAAGGTTGCCCCGCCATTTTTCACTGTGGTTATATCGGCTGCTGAATTCCAAGTAATGGTGGTCGTTACGTCAGCCTGCGCTTCCGTTTTTTTGTCAAAGCCTCCCGTTGCCGGAGTAATGACTGCACTGATAATTTCTTCTGTGACTGCAATCTCTTTTTCCGCCCCGGCTTTGAGAGTTGAGGTTTCTTTTACCCTGACTTTAATCTTGGTGGAAACGGTAACTCCTGTCAATCCGCTGATAACAGCTTTGCCTTCTCCGTTTACGGATAAGTCGGCATATCCGGCATAATGGGAGCCATCAATGGCTACGTCTGCCTCCAAACCGCTTGCATTTACAGCAAAACCGGCTAGATTGATGGAAGTTGCGGCCAATGGGAATGTACCCACAAAGTCTTCCGCAATGGCAACAGGCCCCGCAGCTTTCTCTACTGTTGCGGTGGTTGCGGCAAATCCGATTCCGGTAGCATCAGTGGATGTCGCCACAACAAGCAGGTATTTTCCAATATCTGCTTCCACTGGTGTGTAGGTTGTTCCTGCTCCCAATGGGGTATCGCTTCCTTCGTTATAATTTGCATCATCAGAGCGATACCAGGTATAGGTCAAGTTGGTTTTCACGACAAGAGTTCCTTCGCCCACAGTCATTTCTGTACCAAAGGTAGCAGGTGTACCCGACGTAAAGGCCGGGGCCCCGTCTTGGTCGGGTGGTACATTGTTTGTGACTGCCATTGGCGCAAATGTACGCAGAATGCCGTTATCGGCTGCAGCCACATCCCCTTGGGTGTAGGCGATGGTAATGGTTTCTGAGCCCGCCAAAGGCGTTGTCAGAGTCAACACAATCGTATTGCTGTCACCTGGTTTCAGCGCTGCCGCCGTGACCGGGTTTCCGTTGCCGTTGACTGTCACGGCAAACTGACTGTGCTTGCCGGCAGGATCGGCCATAGCCTTGTCGAATGTGAGATGAATTGCCGTTCCATCCATGTTTGTAAAAACGGAATCAAGGATAGGGGAAGAGACAGCCGTTACATTTTCAAGGGTTTCAATGACGACATTGTTTACTTTTACGGTCAAGGTATGGTTGCCCGCCGATGCCAGCAATGCATTTACAGAGGCTTGACCGCCAGTAAATGCAACGGATCCTCCGCCTATCGGAGTAGCGCCATTCAGAATCTCAACCATATAGTTGCCGTCGGAAAGATTGGCACCTGCCGAATCCTGTAAGGAAATGACTATCGGGAAGGCTTGACCTGCTGTTTTATTCCCCGGAAGGATGACTGCGCCGCTCCTGGCAGGGTCAATGCTCGCATCCATGTACAAATCACTGGTAACCGGCTCCGAAAATGAAATCGGTCCCCAAGGATTTTCAACAGCTTTTCCGCCGACAGTTGTTTTAGCTTTGATAACAACCTTTACCTCATCGGGTATATTCGCAGGATTAGGCGGATTGCCAAAGCTTAAGCCGAACTTGGTTAACAGGTCGTTAAAATCTGTGAAGGTAACCTTAGCACTTTCGCCGGGTTTATCAGAGTTTCCGATGGATAGTTGGCTTAGCTTTACCGTGTTACCTATCTGTATGTTGTTTTTAAACAAAGCCACTGTAGATGCATCTTCGTCTAACGCATATATGTCTGAAATTGCATCGGTGTAGGTAATGTCTGTACCATCACCATCACTAAACGTGTAGCCCATAATAATACTGCCTTTACGCATATCCAGCTCAGCGGCATTAATCGAGCTGATCGTTACTGTTTCCACCGTTTTTGCAGCATAAGTCACGATTGCTGTTGACACTTCGGAATCAGTTGAGCCTGCTTTCACACCAATTGTCTTGACGGTAACGGTTGCTTCAACATCCTGATCAGGAGGAATTAGTGTTACCTGACCTTCATATTTCGTTGAACTGTTTGTTGGAGTGCTACCATCTAGAGTGTAGTAGTAGGTTACACCATCTACCGCCGCGATTGAGAAGGTTACTCCCGCTTCTCTGTTTAACGCAGTTGCCTTGCTTGGTGTAAGGATCGGTGTTGCCACCTGATCCGCAGCTGGCACTATTATTGTTATAGTATTGCTGGCAACACCACTTGTAAGAGCCTCCGCATCGGCCTGCAAAGTCAGAGTGCCTGCTTGTGCCGTACCGTTGAGCTGGAAGGTTATCTGGGTACCGCTGTTTCTCGTTATTGTACCGCCTGCAAGGCCTGTTGTTCCCACAGAACCCGTCCAGTTCATCGGCAAAGTGGAAACTCCATCTGCTGTGAAGGTATCTTTAGAAAGAGTAACAACTACCACAGGATTCACAGCTCCGTTTGCAATGGTGGATGTGGTGGATATGACCGGAACCTGACCGCTGATGGTAATTTCTTTTTCGCCAAATTTGCCCGAGCCATCTTTTGCTGTGGCTTTCACCATTACAGTTCCGTTTTTCACTGCGGTTAGTAAGCCTGCTGTACTGATAGTGGCTTCACCGGTTCCATTGGTTATCGACCATGTTACGCTTTTATTCGATGCATTGGCAGGCTCTACAGCTGCTGACATTTGCAGGGTTCCGTTGTTTGCTGAAATAGTAGTTGTATTGCCTTCACCGCTAACGCTGATGGCACTAACCGGCACGGTGACGGTACCTCCGCCTCCTCCGCCGCTGCCCCCACCCCCGCTGGCGGGGGTTGTAGGCACTAAGCCTGTTCCGGCATTGTTATTAGTGGCAGCAGTGCCGCTGGCAACAGCCGCTCCGCCGCCGCCTGTTACACCTGTAACACCTTTGTCAACCGTGATTTGGGTATTCGAAGTTTCAATCTTGGTATTGTCAGCACCTTCCTTTGCTTCTACTTTGGCTATTTTTCCGCTTCCGGTTACTACTGTCTCCGAAGCCTGGGTTGTAACGGTGCTGATGGTTCCGGCTACTTCTATGCTTGTGTTAGATGCGCCCTGATTAACATTCAGGGTTTCGATCTTTGAATCCTTATCGACTACAACCTTGGATGCGTCGCCGGAGACAGCAACACTATCAATTTTTGCTCCTATCGTGCTAACTGTAATGTTGGATGCCTTTACCTTAACGTCTCCAAAGGTTCCTTCCAGCCTGACATCATCCGAGCCATCATCTATGTAAATCACCTCAACATTAGCATCGCCTTGCACCTTAACGCTGACCGCACCATCAGCTCTGGCGACTACTACCGTCCCGATAGAGGAATTCCCTCTGATAATGATGGAATTGACACCGCCGCCCCTGACAACCGTTCGGCCCTCTACCTTGACTCCATCCAATATGGCTTCGCCATTTCCGACTCCATCGGCGATGATCAAATCACCCTTAACCGTGACTCCTTTGAGTGTGATGCCAGCTGCGCGCACCATCACATTTCCGTTCGAAGTCACTTGGTTCACCTCTCCCGGCTTGTCGATATATTGCTTGACCAAGTTGTCCATGACAACGGCGAATTCGGCTCTTGTAATATTTGATTTTGGGTTGAGCTTTCCGTCAGGTGAACCCTTGATATAACCTGCTGCCGCCATGGCATTCAAATGTGCCTGCGCCCAGACGGCGATATCACCCTTGTCAGCGTACCCATCCAATGCTTTAAGCTCAGTATCGGTTGATGCTATTTTAAATGCCCTCGCCAGAACTGTAAATGCCTCCTGACGGGTAATGTTACTTTCAGGACGCATGTTCTGATCCAATACAAAGGTTCCCATTTGGACAGCCTTGGCCATGTCCTTGACATACCAAGCCGAAGAGGGCACATCATTGACTCCCTTGAGCTCGGCGGCTGCTACAGCACCAAAGGCTCGATTAACGATTGCGGCCATTTCCGCCCTTTTAAGCAGTGCGTCTGCCTTGATCAAGGTTTTACCCCCGGTCTCATAGCCTTTGAGCAATCCGTTATCCACTGCCTTGTTCAGTGCTGTACTCGACCAGTTGTTCGGCATATCCGCAAAACGGGAAACCTGTTCTCCAGTGGCGGCTGCTGCGGATATAGGACTCATGGTAAATAGCATCAGTACAGATAACAGAGTCGCTAATTTCTTTCTTACTCTCATTATAATTTCCTCCTCATGATCATATCAAATTTTTAGCTTAAATTTATTTATGTCTCAAATCAGATTCCTCACTTCCTTCCAAATTGTCAAACCATTCATATCAAGCATTACCAGTCTGTGATGATTGCGGTTACTCCGGTTTCGTGTCGCAGCTTTTCCGTTGTCTCCAGGATACTCTGCTTGTTTGTTATGCCGTGCAGCAGCTCGATGCATTGTGTTTCATCCTCTGTGCCAAACGTCAGCCAAATTCGCTCTTTATCGAGTTTGACCTGCTTCAAACGGGTACCCCTTACCCCATCGCAGCCCCACTTATATACATTGCTTCCAAGTAACAAGCCAAAGGTAGACACCACAGTTTCATTCAGTATCATTTCGGCGCTGTGATTCTCCACAACGATAATGGCCGACGGTACACAAAAGATTTGATTATTGCAAATCAGGCTTGCCTCGTAAAACAACCGGTTTTGCCTATACAGGAAGATAAATATAGCGATATCCGCAAGGCCAAAAACAATAGCTATTTCTACTATTTGCGTGACGGCAAACAGTGCTGTAAAAAGAATACAAACTACAAATAGTGCGGCACTGATATCCCGCCATTTTTTGATAAGCTTCACTGTTTACATCACCTGCCTTCAATATCATATTAGAGATAGTAGAAGTATAATTCATCCTCCGAAAGGTGGATTTCATGTAAAAAAGCCTCTCATACTAAAGTATGAGAGGCTGGTTAAACCCAGTATTCATGCGGTTTTGCGCTATATATGGGCTTGGTTCTTTAGAAGGGTGCTGATAAGCTCCGCACGGCTGCTGATATCGTACTTGGAATAGATGTTGCGTACATGTGTCTTAACGGTACTCTCCGTGACAAACAGCGCGGCGGCAATTTCCTTGTTGGATTTGCCGGCAAGAATCAGCTGCAGCACTTCTTGCTCACGCTCAGTAAGTGGGTCCAGCATTTTTGTTCGGCTAATGATTGTTACTTGTTGCTTTTCGTTCATACGGTCGTACGCAATCAAGTAGGCATGGCTTTTCAGCAGCATAATAAGCTGGCGGTTTAAAAGCGGCAGTATCACAAGAGTGATACATACCACCGTTAGCGCAAGCACTGTTATCTCTGCTTTGGGAATATTGGAAGAGGTCATCAGCATTCCAATGGCTCCCCCGCAAAGCACTCCAAATACATTTGCGGAAAGCCCGATGCCAAACACCTTGGCAGGTCTCTCAGTATAATCCAGCGTCTCACCTATAATGCTCCACCAAAACAGGTCAAAAATGCCGCAAGCTCCAAGCATCAACGTATCCACAATGATATAATCTATGGGATTACGTCCAAGCAGCATAAAAGTGATGAACGCTGTCATAATCATACCCATGCCCACATACAGAAACAGCGGTCTCTTGGCTTTCAGCGGAAGATTGCGCATGAACGCCAGGGCAACGATATAGGGTACGGCCCAGTACCAGCTTACCAGCCCTGTCAAATGCTCAAATGCTGGGTTAATAACCTGATACATAAGCCCCGAATTGACAGTGATTACCGCAACAAACAGGAATAGCACCAGCATTGGTTTCTTCAGCTTGCAGGAAAGTTTATTCCCATCGTCTTGGGGTGTCGTCTGAACTGAATCAATCGGCAGCAGCCAGATAAGCACGGCGCCTATGACGAGGCAAAGCATGGAGAGAGCCAGCCCGACAAAGGGAAACCCGCTGCCGGCAACCACATTGATTGCGATCATAATGATATTCGAGAAGATCAGCACATCGGCACAGGATTTGAGACGATCATTTTTTGGTGTAAATATTTTTAAATAGTATCCCCATGCCGCCACGGCACAGCCGCTGATATAGCCTGCTAGAACCAGTCCCACAAGCCAGAAAATCGACGGCGCAAAGAAGAACGGAATGGTCAAAAGCAAACAAACCGCCATTGCTCCAATCATGGTATACCTTGCCATGCGCTGTGATTGTACGAAATAGCCGCAAGTAAACAGTCCAAGAAAATGGGAGATAATCGCGGAGAGTATGTATGGATTGGACTGTACGCCAAACGTATCAATGATACCATAAAGTACTTGTCCTTCAAACAGGAAGGACAGCAGGTAGGCAAATGAAAAGGAAAAAGCAGCGATTGAAAGGAGGCGAGCTTGCTTGAAGTTTTTGCTCATTGTGGTACCCCCTGCTCATCAGCAGCACCGCCGTTTTTAATCCACTCATCAATATCGGAAGCCTTAAATCGCCATAGCTTTCCAACCTTGGAGGCAGGCATATTGCGCTGCTCAATCCAGCGCACAATTGTATGCCGCTTTACTCCAAGATAATCGCAAGCTTCTTGTAAAGAAATCCATCTATCGTTATCCACTATGTCTACCATAAAAACACCTCGCTATATTTTCAACTTATTTACTGAATGATTATACTATATATATGGCGATAAGACCATAGATTTTTGTTATTTTATGTAGTATTTAGTTGTTTTACGTTTGCAAAACAGATATATCAATGAAGCAAATAGCTTGTTTGCATTTATGAATCAAGTAAGCAACTTTCCTTCAAGCTAACTTACTTTAAAACTGCAATTCACAACTATTACAAAAAAGCAGGTAGAACTGCAAATACGACATCATCTGTTTACTATTTGATATTTTCTAAAATCCGTTTCAACATTTCCTCTCCGCCAATCATTCTCCGCTTGTACTCTTGCCGCGCATTAGAAGCCATGTCCGTCCAAGATTTAAACTCTGCCTCGGTCAGCTTGTTGGTCTTATGGTCACTGTCCCAGGCATCCATGCGGTAGTAGCGAGAGTACATGCGGTTGTAGATTCTCTGAAACTCCTGCAGATAAATGTCGGCCTCCACATTCTCATGAAACCTCTTCTTTGCACCAAGCTGTTTGCAGGTACGGCCGTTTTCAAAGATGCGGTCACAGTAATCTCGTTTGCGTTTATCCGCAAGAACGAAATATCGGTCACACAGTCCGCAGCGCTTGATGCGGATACCCCTCTTCACCATTTCCATAAATTCCAGATAAAGCATTTCCTCCAAGCTTTGTATGGCAAAATACTGCCACATGCTCACCGAGTGTTCACTATCCCGATGAATGTCCTGGAGAACGCTTTTGGTATCAACATCTTTGGGATCATTAAACTGAATTACTTTTTCAGAATCAAATTTTCCTCTTGCCACGGGAGCAACGCCGTACATGGAACGCAAAATGTGGTGTGTGAAATCCGGATGAAGGCTACAAAACATCATATACCGTTCCGGCAAGGTATATTCAGGCAGCACCTCATTGCTTAAGCAAAATTCAAGTGCCTCTGCATAAGTGGTCTGCAAATTCATGTAGTACTGAAACAGAAAATTGGCATAGCCTATTTTTTCATCTTCTGGCCTGTCAGGATTGTAAAAATTACGCAGCAAGTCTCCATTCAAAAAGAAATGGGCATAGCTGTGTTTTTCTTTTAGCAGATCCACGGCTTCCCAATAGATCTGTTTCTCAACTTCAAAATTGGCATTGGTGACCTTTTCAGTCTCCAGTGCCTTTATCTTTTCCATCGCAGCCAAAAAGTCAAGCTCACAGAAATCCACAATACCGGCTCCGATATCCCCAATCTGCTGAAATTTAGAATGCCCGGCATCGTGCAGGAAAAATACACTCAGCTTATTTGTAATGTCGGTAAAAACTTTGGTAAAAGGATAGGTAATCTCCATATGCCCTCCTTGCAAAGAATAGATTTATATAAAATAAAATTCTTTCGATTCACGATATAAGAATACCACAATCTTTTCTACAATGAAAGCACCAAAAAGAAAAGCGAGGTGGTTATAAAATGCCAAAGAAATTAGAAACCATGGATGCGGAAACGCTGATGACCACACCCATGGATCCACTGAAATTTATCGTTAGTGGATTGCTGCCCCAGGGACTGCACATCCTTGCGGGCTCACCGAAAATCGGAAAGAGCTGGCTGGCGCTCTGGATTTGCCTGCAGGTGGCAAAGGGAGAAAAAGTCTGGGAGTTTGAAACGCTAAAGAGCGAAGTCTTGTATCTCTGTTTAGAGGATAGCTTCTCCCGAATTCAAAGCAGGCTGTTTGAAATCACCGATGATGCGCCGCCAAATTTGCATTTTGCCATTATGAGTGATGCCATCGGTAATGGCTTAGAAATTCAAATTGAGAATTTTCTAAAGGAGCACCCAAGTACGGGACTGATTGTCATTGACACTTTGCAAAAAGTTCGTAAAACTGTTTCATCAAATGTAAATCCCTACGCAACAGACTATGATGACATCAATTCTCTCAAGCAGATTGCAGACCGAAATAAGCTTGCTATGGTTCTAGTGCATCACCTTAGAAAAGCCGCAGACAACGATCCTCTGAATATGATTTCCGGTACAACAGGAATTGCAGGCGGGGCAGACACAAACTTCGTACTTCAAAAGGACAAGCGAACTGAAAATACTGCAACGCTTATCTGCACCGGCAGAGATATTGAGGGGCGAGAATTGTTCTTAGAGTTCAACAAAGAGAGTTTTGTGTGGGAGCCACTTGAACCTATCGAAATGGTACAGCTCACCATACCCTCTGAAATTATTCTTCTCTCTGATTTTATAAAATCGGTTGGTAGCTTTGCTGGAACGGCAACGGAGCTTGCAGATGTTCTGAAATTGGAGCTACGCCCAGCAGTGCTGAAGAAAAGAATCATCAAACACATGGAGCATCTCAGCAAAAACGGTATTTGCTATTCTGAAAACCGCACATTTGAGAGACGAGAGTTTTCTCTCTGCTATGACGGCAATGACGATATGACGGCAGAAGCCAGCCCCCGTAACTTGCCGTCTTTGCCGTCAGCACTGTCAGGGATTGATAATTTGCCCACCGTCGCCCCCTTTTTGCCCCTGTGTGAACCTTTGGAGGGCAAAGTGGGATAAGAGCACCCCTGCCAATAAAAACAAAATGTGGCGAGATACTGCCCAATTCAAAAAACTCTAATTTGGAGATGAAAATTCGAGAGGTTAAGATACGGAAGCCCTCCCTTGGGAGGGGCAAGCAAAGCGTCCGGCTATACGCCGTCCGCATTAAGCGGGGCGCTGCCCCACACCCCAGTGACGAAAGGAGCATGACATGGAAAAATTGAAGGATAAGAAATTTGCGTTCCGAGTGAGCGAAAGAGACTTAAATCAGATAAGGATTAAAGCGAAACGGGCAAGTATGACTGTCACAGATTACCTTGTATCCTCGGCTTTGGGTAAAGAAATCGTTGTTATCAATGGCGTGGAAGGACTCATTTCACAGATGAAAGCGGTCGGTAAGAACCTCAACCAGCTCACCACGCTGGCGCACATGGGAAGGATTCAGGCGGTCAGATTAGACGAGGTCAGGGAAAGCTTCGGCGATATCGCCGCCGCAATCCGCGACCTGACCGGGGAGGTGAAGTGATGGCTACGCTCACAAGAGTCAAGGTAAAGCATGCCACCTGCGGGAGGATGCTGGGCGCTCTCTCGTATGTTCTTCAGGCGAAAAAGGTGACCTTCGACGGCATTAGGATCGAAACCGGACACAACTGTACGCCCTATACCAGCTACCTTGAGATGATGGCGACGAAGCAATCCTTCCGGAAAACGGACGGCGTGAGCTTCCTCCACTACGTCCATTCCTTCTCGGATAAAGAGAACATCACGCCGTGGCAGGCTAATGAAATCGCCCGCGAGCTTGCTGAAAAGCTGTTCCCCGACAACGAATGTGTCATCGCCACGCATAACGATACCGATAACCTACACTCGCATATCATCGTCAATTCCGTCAGCTTCAGGGACGGAAAGAAGCTCCATATGTCCCCGACATCATTACAAGAGCAGCGGCAGGTCAACGATGAAATCTGCAAGGCTCACGGCTTCTCCGTTCTCGAACCTTACGATGGCACAAGGAAAAAGAAGCGGCTGACGCCGGGCGAATACCGTGCCGCCATGCGGGGCGAGAGCTGGAAATTCAGGCTCATAAAAGCCATCGACGAGGCTCTGGAATACTCGCCTGACAAGGAAAGCTTCATTCAAAATATGGAGTACGAAGGCTATGAGGTTCGCTGGGACGATACGCACAAGTATATCCTGTTCACCACGCCGGAGGGTAAAAAGTGCCGTGACCGCACCCTGCACGACGAAACCTACCTCAAGGAAAACCTTGAAAAGCTGTTCGTCTACCGAGCCGAGCATGGATATATTCCGCAAACGCCGGAGCCGCCGGAGGGCTGGCTGGCACAGGCGAACACCGTAGGCAAGCTTGCCTCAGACGCTGTTCGTCTTGGAAAAAGCGTTGAGAAAATAGCGGATGTTCCACCGCCGCTTACGCCCTTCACTCCTGCGGATGGCAAATTGAAAAGGCGTGAGGTGCTCAAGAAACTGGCGCAGGGGCATAAGCTCCAGAGCGAGCAGGATCAGGAACTGGGGCAGAAAATGTGATTTAAACCCTATCTTTGGGAGAAAGGAATTTATATGGACAGAGAACAAAAAATCGCACGACACTATCTTGAAACTGGAGTCCTCGGCGCTTATGAAACCGCCGAAGTGATTCATGAGGAAGAAGAAAACGGAAAATTCGCTCCCTGCTTTGAGGACGCCACCGTCTTCTTTGATAAAGCACAGACCGTCGCCGTCCGCTCCATGTGCATCGAGGGCAGATGGTACCGCATCCGCTCAGTGTTCCCCGTATGCGGAAATACCCCCACGGACAAGCTGCTTTCGGCTATCGACGCAGACCTCGAAAAAGAGGCTCATACAGCTTAAGTATCCGTAGACTTGCGGCGACTGGTACGGTATTATGTGTGTAACCCGTACCGGTTTGCCCTCACGAAAAGGAGGACTTATTATATGAAGGCAAACCAGGAAATCGATATTTTATACGGCAGACTCAGTCAGGAGGACGAGCTCAAGGGCGACTCCAACAGTATCCAAAACCAGAGGATGCTCCTTGAAAAGTACGCGAAGGATAACGGCTTCACCAACGTGAAATTCATGTACGACGATGGTTATTCAGGCACAAACTTCAACCGTCCAGCGTGGAACGAAGTGCTGAAGATGATTGAAAACGGCGAGGTAAAGACGCTCATCGTCAAAGACCTCTCCCGTTTGGGCAGGGAGTATTTACAGGTGGGTTACTACACCGAAATCTACTTTCCCCAGCGTGGCGTCCGCTTCATCGCGGTCAACGACGGCGTCGATTCGCTCTATTCCGAGAGCAACGACTTCACCCCGATGCGCAATTATTTCAACGAGCTATACGCCAAGGATTCCAGCAAAAAGGTGCGTGTGGTAAAACGAGCGCAAGCTGAGCGCGGCGAGCTTCTCGGCGGCAGACCTCCTTACGGCTACCGCAGGGATGAGAAAGTCCGCAAGGGTATCGTGCCCGATGAGGAAGCGGCAGCGGTCGTAAAGAGGATATTCAGCCTCTGCGCCGAGGGGAAAGGCCCTAACCAGATTGCGAGACTGCTGACGAAGGAGCAGGTTCTGAACCCGACCAATTACTACTACCAAAAGCACGGAAAATCTCACGCGAGTCTGGATACGACCAGTCCGTACAGGTGGAGCAGCAGCTCGGTCACTGGAATCCTCGACAACAAAACCTACCTCGGTCACATGGCGGGGCTTCGCTCAACGACGATGTCCTACAAGAACAAAAAGCTCGTCCGCCACCCCGAGTCGGAGCAGATTCTGGTGGAGAATGTTCATGAGCCGCTGATTACACAGCAGCAATGGGACATCGTTCAGGACGTCAGGCAGCACAAAAAACGCACGCCGAAGCAGATGGAGGAACCGAATATGTTCTCCGGACTGGTATACTGCGCCGACTGTAAAAAGACGATGGTACTTCACCGGGCGCACACGATGAAAGCGACGCAGAACAACTTTATGTGCTACACCTACAAGAAACGCGGTAAAGAGGTCTGCTCCGCCCATTATCTTAGGGAGCAGGATTTAGTTAAAATTGTCCTCGACGACCTGCGCAGGGTGACGCACTTCGCACGGAAAAAGGAGCGGCTGTTCGCCGAGTACATCAACCAAAAGAACAGCGTGGAGCTTCGCAGGGAAATCAACACCGTGCAGAAAGAACTCGACGCCATGCGGCGCAGGAACGCCGAATTGACGGCGCTCTTCAAGCGGCTCTACGAGGATAATGTGCTGGGCAGGGTCACAAGCGAGCAGTTCCGAATCCTCTCCGGCGACTACAACGCCGAGCAAAAAGAGCTTAACGCAGCCATTCCTGTAAAGGAAACGCGGCTTGAAAAGCTCAAGGCATCCGCTGCCAACGTGGAAGCGTTCATCGAAAAGGCGAAACGGTACACCGACATACCTGAGCTAACACCCGAACTCCTGCGGCTCTTCATCGAGCGGATTGAGATTGGGAAACGCAGCGAAAGATACTCCCGCACAGCCGAGCAGGACATCCGCATCGTCTACCGGGACGTAGGGGTTATGGACAGCGTAGAGCCGGTGGAGAATGGCGAACAGGAATTTGAAGGACTGGCCGAGCAGGCGGAAAGTGAGCAAAAGACCGCATAAACAGCGTTAGGGCGGGTAGTCCGAACTACCCGCCCACCCATAAAGGGCATAAGTCATAAAGTATCCCTATGAACGCTAACAGAATGGAACGCTGGGTTTATAAATAAATACCAGCTATTTGAATTAGACCTCATAATCGCCGCTTATGTATTACCAAGGGAATATATAAATTTTAGCGGAAGGTGGTTGTTTTGCTGGAAGATACAATTGCCGCTATTTCAACACCTTTAGGCGAAGGCGGTATAGGAATTGTTAGAATCAGCGGCACGGAAGCATTAAAAGTATCAAAAAAAATTTTTAAAGCAAAAAGCGTTAATTTAAAAGAGCTAAAAAGCCATAAGATGATTTATGGGCATGTCTACGACGATCTGGCGGGTGAAGTTGTAGATGAAGCGCTTTTTTGCTATATGAAAGCGCCGCATTCTTATACAAGGGAAGATATAGTAGAAATAAATTGTCATGGCGGAATAGTTCCCTTGAGAAAAACGCTTGAGCTAGTATTGAAGGAAGGAGTAAGACTGGCCGGGCCTGGTGAATTCAGCAAGAGAGCTTTTTTGAACGGCAGGTTGGACTTGGCTCAAGCTGAATCAATTATTGACTTAATTAGGTCGAAAACAGAAACTGGGTTAAAACTGGCTGTTTCTCAACTAAAAGGTGATTTATCTAAGAAGATTTATGAAATACAAGATAAATTACTTGGAATATTAGCGCAAGTGGAAGTGAATATTGACTTTCCGGAAGAAGATTTGGAAGAAGCAACAAGTAAAGATATTATTTGCGCTGGTGAAGTGTTGGTGGAACAAATAAAAATTTTGATTGATGGCGCGGAAGCGGGGATTATTTATCGGGATGGCATCAGGGCGGCGATTATCGGCAAGCCGAATGTCGGTAAGTCTTCCTTGTTAAATGCGCTATTAAAGGAAAAGAGGGCAATAGTTACAGATGTGCCGGGAACAACCAGGGATGTTATTGAGGAAATTATCAATATAAGGGGAATTCCATTACGGATTATTGATACGGCGGGGCTGCGGGAGACTGAGGATTTAGTTGAAAAGATTGGTGTAGAGCGTACAAGGGAGGCCGCTGAGCGGGCTGATCTTGTTCTAACGGTCCTTGACGCGTCGGAAGAGTTGTCGCGGCAAGATCTTGACGTATTGGCATTGGCGGAAGAAAAGAAATGCCTGGTTGTCATCAATAAAATCGATTTAAAAGATAGAAAAATAGATAAAGAAGTATTAAAAGAGCATGCCGGCACAAGGCCGGTAATCTGGGTATCAGCAGAACATGGGACCGGACTTTCGGAGTTGGAAAATTTGATAGCTGATTTGGCGCTATGTGGAAAGATTAATACTTCTGACGGCTTTATGGTTACCAACATACGGCATAAAGCAGCGTTGGAAAAAGCATCATTTCATTTAAACGAGGCAATTGCGTCAATTAAAAAAATGGTACCGGTGGACATAGTCGCGATTGACCTGCGCGACGCATGGGAAGCATTGGGGGAAATTACCGGGGCGTCCGTTAGCGAAGATTTAATTGACAGGATTTTTAGTGATTTTTGTGTTGGTAAATGAGGCGGAATGATGGATTATTTTGCGGGAAATTATGATGTTGTTATAGTTGGCGCGGGACACGCCGGCTGTGAAGCAGGCCTTGCTTCCGCGAGGATGGGTTGCCGGACGCTGGTTGTTACGTTGAATATGGACAACGTTGCGCTGATGCCATGCAACCCGGCAGTAGGCGGGCCGGCTAAGGGGCACCTGGTGCGGGAAGTCGACGCGCTGGGTGGGGAGATAGGCTTGAATACAGACCGGGCGTCTATACAAATGCGCCTGTTAAATACCGGTAAAGGGCCGGCTGTTCAGGCTTTGCGCGCCCAGACGGATAAGAAATGTTATCAAGCAGGGATGAAGCAGGCGCTTGAGAGGCAACCGAATCTGGATCTAAAGCAAGCACTGGTCGAGCGTCTACTTGTAAAAAATGGAAAAGTTTGCGGGGTGTCAACCAATACAGGGGCTGTGTTTACGGCAAAAGCTATTGTTTTAACAACAGGCACTTATTTAAAAGGAAAAATTTTTATTGGAGATCTTTCTTTTCCGGGTGGTCCCAACGGGCAGTTCCCATCTATTGGACTATCAGGCAGTTTGAGTGAACTAGGCATAAAAATGAATCGCTTTAAAACCGGGACACCACCAAGAGTTGATAAGAATAGCATTGATTTTACGCGTATGTCCATTCAGCCGGGAGATGAAAGAATAAAACAGTTTTCATTTATTTCTCCTCCGGTTATCAGGGAACAATTGCCTTGTTGGCTTACTTACACCACTGAGGAAACCCATAGATTAATCAGAGAGAACTTATACCGGTCGCCGTTATATACAGGCGTGATTATGAGCCAGGGACCGCGTTATTGTCCTTCTATCGAAACAAAAGTAGTACGTTTTTCGGATAAGCCTGCTCATCAGGTTTTTATCGAGCCTGAGGGAAAAGATACCGCTGAAATGTATGTACAGGGCATGTCCACAAGCCTGCCCGAAGATGTTCAACTGGCTTTGCTGCGCACTTTGCCGGGTCTGGAGAAGGTGGAAATGATGAGAGCGGGCTATGCCATTGAATATGATTATATTATCCCGGGCCAGTTAAAGCTGTCGTTAGAAACGAAAGCCGTACCGGGTCTTTTTTCGGCCGGTCAGGTGAACGGCACGTCCGGCTACGAAGAAGCAGCGGCGCAGGGTATTGTTGCCGGTATTAACGCCGCTCTTTATGTGAAAGAAAAAGAACCATTCATTTTAGATAGATCACAGGCTTATATCGGTGTGATGATCGATGACCTGGTTACTAAAGAGATAGATGAACCTTACCGCATGCTGACCTCCAGAGCAGAATACCGCCTGCTTTTGAGACAGGACAATGCCGACTTGCGATTAACTGAAATCGGTCATAAAATTGGCTTGGTATCGTCTGACAGGTATAAAACGTATGTTAGGAAGAAGGAGCTCGTTGAGAAAGAGAAGGAAAGGTTAGAGCATACTGTTGTACCGGTGTCGGAAAAAATTAAAAAAATATTAAATGAAATTAAAAGCGCGGAACTGCCACAGCAGGGAATCACTCTGGCGGGGTTGTTAAGACGGCCGGAAATTAATTATGAAAACTTGTTAATGTTGCCTGTAAAGCATCCTGAATTAAGTGAAGAAGTGCGTGAGCAAGTTAAGATTCAGGTTAAATATGAGGGATATATAAAAAAACAACAGGCACAGGCGGAACGCTTTAAACGTTTGGAAGAAAAAAAACTTCCTGTTGATTTAGATTATGGTAAGATGAAAGGTCTTTCCATGGAGGCTAAAGAAAAAATGGAAAATATTAAACCGGCGTCAATAGGACAAGCATCTAGGATTGCCGGAGTTACGCCGGCTGACCTTTCCGTGCTGTTAATTTATCTGGAGCAAAATAAAAGACGCCAACGGGATCATATTAGCTCATAAAAATGTACGGGCTCGTCAATATAATAAATTTAGATTACAGGTGGTCGGATGGGTAATCTGCTCAAGACTCTCAAAAATGGTTTAAAGGAAATAGATATTGAAATAACGGAAAGCCAGTTAGAAAACTTTCAATTATTTTACCGGATGATAAAAGAAGAAAATAAGAGAAAAAATATTACATCAATAGAGGATGAGAAAGAATTTGCCATAAAACATTTTATTGATTCTATTACCTGCCTAAAAGCTGTTTCATTTAAAGATGGTATGACATTGATAGATATCGGTACTGGTGCTGGTTTTCCTGGAATACCTCTTAAGATTTGCCGCCCGGGAATTGAAGTTATACTGGTTGAATCCCAGGCGAAAAAAGTTGGTTTTTTGCTGAAAGTGATCAGGGATATGAATTTAATTAACATATCCGCTATTCACACAAGAGCTGAAGAAATTGGGAAAATGCCTCGTTACAGAGAGTACTGCGACCTCGTTACCGCGAGAGCTGTTGCCGAGTTTAGAGTTTTAGCGGAATATTGCCTGCCGGTAGTTAAAATTGGCGGGTTTTTTTTGGCGATGAAAGGGCCGAAACTGGCCGAGGAGTTAATTGGGATAGATAAAACTATTACTATACTAGGAGGAAAAATCAATAAAATTGTTAACTTTAATTTACCTATTACTGGTGATGAAAGAAATATAGTGGTTGTTGAAAAAATTAAACCAACTCCTGAAAAATATCCCCGACGCCCGGGCATACCTGTAAAAAAGCCGATTTCAGGCGAGTAAGATAAGCTTGCCGTCTGCCTTATGTTACATTAACATCCTCAAAATTATCCTCAAGATCATTTTGTTCAAGGCAGGAACAAGAATAGAAAATGTTGAATTATAAGGTTTATTCTGCTGGAACAATGCTGGGGGTGGAAAAATGGGAAGAATTATCGCAATAGCCAACCAGAAAGGGGGAGTCGCCAAAACAACCACGGCAGTTAATCTAAGCGCATGGCTTTCCCTGATGGGGCAGAAAGTATTGCTAGTGGACATCGACCCCCAGGGAAACGCGACGACCGGTGTAGGTGTTGATAAGGAAAAAATAGAGCTTTGTATTTATGATGTTTTAATTAATCAATTAGATATTGAAAGAATAATAGTCCCAAGTGCGGTGGAAGGTTTAGACCTGGTTCCGGCTACTATAGAGCTTGCCGGAGCGGAAGTCGAGTTGGTAAGTGTGTCCGACAGGGAGAAGATTTTAAGGACAGCTTTGAAAAAAATTAAAGAAATATATGATTTTATTTTTATTGATTGCCCACCTTCATTGGGTTTGCTGACGCTAAACGCCTTAACTGCAGCCGGGTCGCTGATAATCCCGATACAATGCGAATACTATGCTCTGGAAGGGCTGGGACAACTACTAAATACTATCGGTATGGTGCAAAAGCATTTAAATAAGGAACTGGTCATAGAAGGTGTGCTGTTGACTATGTTTGACGGAAGAACAAATTTAGCCATACAGGTAGTTGATGAAGTAAAAAAACACTTTAAGGATAAAGTATATAGAGCTATAGTGCCGAGAAATATTCGTTTAAGCGAGGCGCCAAGTCATGGCAAACCGGTTATGGTATATGACAAGCGTTCAAAAGGCGCGGAAGTTTATCATGATCTGGCTAAGGAAGTGATCGGCATTGAGTAAGCGCAGGGGTCTTGGCAAAGGTTTGGAGGCTTTGATTCCAAGTATAGAAAGCACTATCAAAGGTCAAAAAGAAATCCAGGAGGAATACAAAGAAATAAATATAGAAGATATTAAACCAGCGCCCAATCAGGCGAGACAGTTGTTTGATCAGGAAAAACTGACAGAACTGGCCGCTTCGATTAAAGAGCATGGTGTTATACAACCGGTGGTGGTAAGACCCTTAAAAGAAGACGGTTACGAATTAATCGCCGGGGAAAGACGATGGCGGGCCTGTAAGATCCTGGGTTACAAGCTTGTTCCAGCTATAATCAAAAAGTATGAGGATTTGGAGGCTATAGCAGTTTCGCTAATTGAGAATGTGCAGCGTGAAGATTTGAATCCTTTAGAAGAAGCGACAGCGTACCAGCAATTAATAAAAAAATATGGGCTGACTCAGGATGAGGTTTCCGGCAGGGTAGGGAAAAGCAGGCCTTTTGTGGCCAATATGGTGAGGCTTTTGGATTTGCCGTCTGAAATAAAGGATATGCTTGCTGACGGACAGTTAAATGCAGGACACGCCAGGGCCCTGCTGGCGATAAGGGAGCCGGGCAAACAATTGGCCGCCGCGAGAAAGATCTCAAAACAACAATTAAGTGTGCGCCAAGCGGAAAAGATGACAAAAAATATAAACGAAACAGGAAAAAAAGTTTTAAATGACAGGGTTGTTAATAAGGATTTTGTACAAGAAATAGAGGCGGCACTGAAGAATTATTTTGAAACAACTGTAAAATTAAAAGAAAATGACGGTGGCGGCGGCAGGCTAGAAATAAATTACCGCAGCAAAGATGAGTTGAAAAGAATTATTGAGATGATGCTGGGAAAAGAAAATGTTTCACGTGAAACATTTTCTGATACTGGGAACAAGATTACTTGATCCTGTTATACTAGAAAAAACGCCTGGGTTTAAATCCCCCAGGCGTTAATTTTTTTATACTCCGGAATGGTTCTCTTAAGTCCGTTTGCTATGACATCAGCGATTCTCATTACTAAATTCAACCTGGTATTTTGAAGAACCAGGTACTCCATAAATCCTCCGATGTTCACAATACCGGTAATATGGATTTGACCTACCGGCGGGAGATTTTTATTTACACCCGCGCCGGGAATCAGCGATCCGTCTCCCAAATTCACGCAACCGACATTTTCCAGTTTGCCAAGTGACGCGTCAATAGCAATAACAAAAGGATCGTGGTGGTTAAGCTTAATTTCTTCAATGGTCTCCTGCAGGTTGCTGGCGTGTATCGGCTTTTCCAAGGTGCCGTAGACAATATAAAAGTCTTGCTCACCTGAATTGATAATGCTGCCGACCAGGGGTCCAAGACAGTCGCCGGTGGAACGGTCGGTGCCGATACATAATAATACCTTCGGGCATTCCGGGCTGACTTCATACCTTTTTAACCTTGCGGCAAGATCTAGGGCGAACTTACTGACAGCGGCTGTGTCTTCTATGTTAATACTAGTCTTATCTAAATTTGATATCGTATTTAATTGACTTATGTTTTTCATTGATAACCCTCCTGAAGTCAAACTAATATAGTTATTGCCGTGTGGGTAGTTAATTATTCCTTAAGTAAAAAATTTTTTATTAAAAGCATTTGTTTAAATGATAGGCATAGAAATGCTTATATATACCTTTAAAATAAAATATTTAACCCGGAGGAAGGGCGCTAATGTTACGCTCGCAGGGCAATTTTTTGTTGTTGGCCAAGGTTGTGACAGCATATGTCGGTTCGGTAATAGGGGCTGGTTTTGCATCGGGGCAGGAAATAATGCAATTTTTTATTTTACATGGCTGCAAAGGATTATTGGGCGTGGTCCTCTCAACGGTTTTATTCGCCTATCTGGGCGGACTCGTAATGTTTCTTTCGATAAAGATGCGTTCGACCAATTATAAGGATTTGTTAATATTCTTATTGGGGGCTAAAGCCGGAAAAATTGTTGATGTATTGAACTTGTTAATGCTGATGGGGGGCTTATGCGTAATGATGGCGGGCAGTGCCGCTGTTTTCGGGGAGCATTTTGGTTTGCCCGCCAGGGCGGGCGTGTGGGTTGTGGTTGTAGTGACGTCACTGGTAATTATGGGGGGTCTTGATGGAGTGTTAACGGCTAATGTCGTTCTCGTTCCTTTAAAACTATTAGCTGTTGTGTTGATTACGTTAACTGCAATATTTAAAGCGAAAGAAGCAATTTTTCTGATTCCGCATGCCGCGTCTGTGGGCGGAGTGGCGGGGTCTTGGGTGGGTGCGGGCCTTCTCTATGTTTCATATAATATGGTTGTACCGGTGGCCGTCCTCTCATCATTAGGAGGCAGCATACCATTAAAGATTGGGGTTGCCGGCGGTATGGCCGGAGGCTTTTTATTGGGTCTTGCAGTTTCTTTGGTCACGGTAGCTGGTTTGTTATATTTTCCGGAAGCCGCGGCATATGAAATTCCTCTGTTGTTTCTCGCCAGCCAACTCGGGTTAGTTTTTTACTGGCTGCTCGGTTTTCTAATCTGGCTTGCAATTATTACCACTGCCATAGCGGATGCTCATGGAATAGCCAGCCGTCTCGCGCCGCGCGGAGGCTTGAATTACAGGATTTTTGGCATATGCGCCTGTCTGCTGGCCCTGCCGGTTGCCGGGCGAGGTTTTTCAGATTTAGTGCGCCTGTTATACCCCATCTTTGGATATGTCAGCTTATTATTATTAATCTGCTTATTAATAGTTCCGCCTGTTAAAGTTATAATCAATTATAAAAATAGTTTCATATCGTAAAGAGTTTCCGTATAATTGATATGTGATTAGGTAATTATGGGCGGAGTTGGTAAAATGAATTGGTTGGATTGGTTGATTATAGCTGTCCTCGCCTGGTCCACTTTCCAGGGCTTGCGGCGCGGTCTTTTGGTTAGCGTGGCTAAAATGGCCGGTCTGTTGACAGGATTAGTTGTCGCGTATTCTTACTACCGGCCCTCAACTGATTATTTGTCCGTCCGCTGGCATTTGGAGGAGCTAATGCTTCCTTTGACCGGGCCTTTATTAAAGTTTTGGCAACCCGCCGCGGATGTAATAAGCCCGCTTGCCTTATCAGGAAAGCAGATGTCCGGCGATTACGTAGCGGGCCTGATTGCTTACAGCATTCTTGAGGCGCTAACCTTTTTAGCGCTGTTAACCGTCACTGTCTGGCTGGTAAACGCAGGCGGGCGCATTTTAACCAGTTTTGCGGATTTTAGCTTGTTAGGCCCGTTGAATCATCTGGGCGGACTGTTGTTCGGATTTTTAAAGGGGCTGCTGTTAGTGATGATTATTCTCGCATTACTTTCGCCTTTTCAACAACAAAGCCCGTTTTCCGGCGACCGCGTTGTCACACCGGGGATGGCTGCCCCGCAGGGTAAAGCTTTTGGGGAATCTGCCCTCCTGACCTATTTTAAGCCACTGATTAATACCTTTAACAAAACGTTTCCGGGTGGCACGCCGGGTAAAAATATTTTGCCAGAATCGTTTAATAGCATTTGATGTGCCAAAAAGGTGATAATAGATTTAATAAAAGATACAGGAGGATTCTAACGTGACAGCGTCCAAAGACCAGCACCCTGCCACTAAACTGGCTTACCGCAGACAAAATGGCTGGGACCGCCTGAGTGAGGCGGAAAAAGTCAAGGTAATGGCTTTTACTAGTGATTATAAAAAGTTTTTAAACGCTGCTAAAACGGAAAGAGAGGTAATTGGAGAAGCAATAAGGCATCTCAATAATATCGGCTTCCGACCTCTGGACGGTATGGTGGAGTTAAAAGCAGGTGATAGGATCTATGCAGTTAACCGGCACAAAGCCTTAATTGCAGCCGTTGTCGGGAAAAGACAACTGGAATATGGATTAAATGTTATCGGCGCGCACGCCGACAGCCCGCGTCTGGACTTGAAACCATTACCCGTTTTTGAGGATGGGGACATGGTCTTTTTTAAAACGCATTATTATGGTGGAATAAAAAAGTATCAGTGGCTGTCTGTTCCCCTCGCCCTGCACGGAATAATAATAAAAGCCAACGGGGATGCGGTTCAAGTGCTGATTGGCGAGAAACCCGGCGAACCTGTTTTTACCATTCCCGATCTCCTGCCTCATCTGGCTAAGGATCAAATGGATAAAAAAATGGCGGACGCCGTGCCCGGGGAAAACCTGAATATCCTCGTAGGAGGCATCCCTCTGCCTGACAGTGAATTAAAAAGACGATTTAAACTAGCCATTCTTGATTATATGCACCGCGAATACAATGTCATTGAGGAGGATTTGATCAGCGCGGAACTGGAATTGGTTCCTGCCTGGCCGGCCGTGGACATTGGTTTTGATCGCAGCTTTGTCGGGGGTTATGGGCAAGATGACCGTGTTTGTGTCTATACAGCCCTGCGTGCTCTGGCTGAAACCACTGTGCCTGAGCGAACAGCTTTGGTCCTGCTTTCCGATAAAGAAGAAATCGGCAGTAACGGCAACACGGGGATGGAGTCTGTTTTTTTCACAAACACGGTAAGGGAAATTACTGCCCGCTGCGTTTCAAATTATAATGAACTGACGTTTCGCCGCGTTTTGGTAAATTCATTCGCGCTTTCCGCGGACGTTAACGCTGGTTTCGACCCCAACTATGGGGAGGTTAGCGAAAAAATGAACACCGCCCGCCTTGGTGCGGGTGTAGTGCTGACCAAATATACCGGAAGCAAGGGCAAGTACGAGTCTAATGACGCGCATGCGGAAGTGGTGGCCTTGGTGCGCAGGCTGTTTAATGAAGCCGGGGTGATCTGGCAGACAGGCGAACTGGGCAAAGTCGACCAGGGCGGCGGCGGCACCATTGCCCACCTGCTGGCTGGCCATGGCATGGATGTGCTTGATTGCGGGGTAGCCCTGCTGGGGATGCATTCACCTTTTGAGGTCACCAGCAAGGCCGATGTTTATATGGCTTACAAAGGCTATAAAGCTTTTTTGTCCAGATAACCAACATTTTCTTATTGATTTTTATGTAATATCAGTATAAGGTTGGTTCAGTCGCTACAAATTTAAGATCCAAAGTTGTGATGAGAGGTGTGGAATTTTGCCTCCCGTTAATCTTGATTATTTGAATACTATGGCCGCTGGTTTTAATTACTATAAAGTACTAGGTATTTTAGCTATAATAGCATGTGCTTTTATTATAGTCCGTTTAGGCAGTGCAGCCATAACCAGACTGTTCTCCCGCGAGGAAGATTCACGCCTTGGCGCCAGTAAGAGGGTCCGTACCATGGCGGCCCTGTCGATAAGCATTCTGCGTTATAGTGTTTATTTTATCGCATTGGTAATGATCCTAGGTATTTGTGGTGTGCAAACCGGCGCCTTGCTGGCGGGCGCCGGAGTGGTCGGCCTGGCTGTCGGATTCGGCGCCAAAAATCTGGTTGAAGATGTTATTTCAGGCTTTTTCATTCTCTTTGAAGACCAATTTGCCGTAGGCGATCATATAACCGCGGTGGGAGTATCCGGTATTGTAGAGGCAGTGGGCCTGCGGGTTACGCGGTTGAAGGATACAGGCGGCCAGGTTCACTACATTCCTAACGGCAAGATCGCCCAGGTGACCAATCATAGTCGCGGTAATCTCCAGGCGGTTGTGGATATTGGGGTTGCTTACTCCGCTGATCATAACCAGGCTATCAGCGTTCTTGAACAGGTTTGCCTGAAGCTGTCACAGGAATATTCCGATTTGATTGTCACGGGCCCTGAAGTGCTCGGTATAGTCGCTTTACACCCGGACCATGTGCTTATCCGCATATCCGCAGGCGCTATGCCGCTCCAAAAAGCAAAAGTAGAGCGGGAAATAATGAAACTGTCCAAAGAGGCCATGGAAAACGCCGGGATCAAGCCGGGCTAAACTATGTGGGAATACCTTACTTGACAAACCGTTCACTGCTTAGCTATACTAGTTTAGACAACATTAGCGCCA
>MVQK01000008.1 GCA_002067515.1 Pelotomaculum sp. PtaB.Bin013
AGAGCCCGGTGCGGGAAATCTGCACGCCGGGTTCCGTGGGGGTTGGGCCACCAATTGGTGGCCTTTCTACCCAGACCTGGGGGTGAGATTCCCCTGGGCTACTCACCTTCTGATATTCGCCCGGACTCACAGAGAGGCCCGGAAATATCAGAAACTTGCTACCGAAATCCTTGAAAGTGAACTGAAGCTGGTGGTCAATAAGGAAAAGACGCACCTCACGAGCGTGAATGAGGGAGTAGCATATCTTGGATTCATTATATGGCCCAGGTATGTCTCTATCCAGTCCAAGAAAATAAAGAGCTTTAAGGACAGGATAAGGCAACTGACTCCCAGGAACCACGGAATAAACGTTGAGGAAATGGTGAAGCGTCTAAACCCGGTTTTAAGAGGGTGGGCCAACTATTTCAGGATCGCCAACTGCAAGAAATTATTTACGCAGTTAATGGAGTGGATTCGGCGGCGGTTGCGAATGAAGCAAATGAAAGAGTGGAAGAGCTGGAAGCCACTGCATAAGGCATTGCGAAGGCGGGGATACAAAGGGGAGTTTCGGAAAATCTCTGTTACGAAATGGCGTAACTCTGCCAGCCCGTTGGTCAACATGGCACTGCCAAATAGCTGGTTCAACGAGATGGGACTAATTGATTTGGCTTCGTACAATGTCGGCATTTTGCATCACTTTTGGGAGAAGTGACTGAGGTTTATCAGGAGCCGGATACGAGGCCCGTACGTCCGGTTCTGTGAGAAGGATAATGCTGCAGAAAATTACTGCAGCATTACCTTACTCGATTCATTTTGGGCTTATATATAAGCGGCGATTCTGAGGCCTAATTCAAAGAGCGAATGAGCCCGAACAATTATAGGGCTGAACATGAGGTGCGTTATATTCCCAAAGATCGAAATCGCTTATTGAAATATTTTGCGGATAACCGCAAATATTTGCTCTTTCCTTGTGCCGAGCATGATTAATATAAAAATCAGGAATAAAATATAAGCGTTCGGCATAACGGGTGCTTGCCTAAAGCCAGGATTAGCGGATTGGCTGGTATTTTGGTTGGCACCGTTTAAATCAGCCGGGCAAAACGGTATTGTGGTATAAGGCGAGCCCATGTAAGGACATGATGGATATACTGGTATAAATAGCGGCGCATAATTTTGATTTTCTTTAGCGTTGCCGGTTGATTCACCCTTTCCTTTAACTGGCTGTGGGTGGTTTTGCAACCAGGCATGGTATTGTTCAAAAAATATATCCGGCCAGTTATATGAAGTAGATGGTTTTTTCATAATAATTATTTCCTTTCAGGCCATGTTATAATTTTACCTACTACACAATATATGGCATTATGCCGCTTGGGTGACTGGTTTTTTTCTTAAACTACGGTCATTAAGCGGTTTTTTTATGGAGAAAAGAACTGGCATATTTTACCGCAGATCTCAATATCTATAAATCAGGAGGGACAAACTTTGAGTTTCGCGGACTTGTATCAGTTTACACCAAGACATAACGGCGCTAGTGTCTTAAATAACATTCTACCGGTTTTGCCGGGTAACATCCGGTCAATGATTGCCGCATTGGCTCATTTTATAATTGATAAACTCGAAGAGATTCGGTTTAGACAGGGAAGACCCTTAGTTCTCGGATTATCCGATAATGATGTTTTCATAACTGTTGACGGGCGGCCAACCCATGAAGCCAGAGAGGCATATTGTGTTACACCCATCGATATGGAAAGATTAATCCAATTAATCAGCAACTCATCATTTTATGCGATTGAGGAAGAATTGAAAAACGGGTTTATTACTTTACCTGGCGGCCATCGAGTTGGCATTACAGGAAAAGCGTTGCTTGATGGTGGGAAAATCAGGACATTGAAGTACCTCTCCAGTTGTAATATCCGCATATCCAGGGCAATCACCGGCGTAGCTTCCAAACTTCTTCCCCACCTGTTGGACAATGGCCGTGGCGAATTTTTTCATACGATTCTGGTTTCTCCGCCTTGCTGCGGTAAGACAACTATGTTGAGAGACTTAATCAGGCAGTTGAGCAATGGTATTCCAGAACTTGGTTTATCAGGATTGACTTTGGGAGTGGTGGACGAGCGGTCGGAAATTGCCGGGTGTTATAAAGGAGTGCCTCAGCTTGACGTTGGAATAAGGACTGATGTTCTCGACGGGTGTCCCAAGGCAGAAGGCATGATGATGCTTTTGCGCTCGATGAACCCACATGTAATAGCTGTTGATGAAATCGGGCGCGGCGAAGACGTCAGCGCGTTGGAAGAAGTATTAAATGCCGGGGTTAAGGTTTTAGCCACCGCGCACGGAAAAAATTTGGCTGAACTGGCCGAGCGGCCTGCGCTGGGACGAATAATCCGGTTAAAAATGATCGAGCGTTTTGTCATACTTGGCCGCTCCCGGGGGGTGGGAACAGTAGAAGATATAATTGACGGTAAAACCATGCGAACACTGGGGGTGAAAAAATGCTAAAACTGGTTGGGGCAGTGATGGTGGTAGCGGCCAGCGGTCTAAGCGGGTTGGCTGTGGCGGGAAATTATTCCCGTAGGCCGAAGGAATTGCGCTCGCTCCGTTCAGCGCTTCAGATACTTGAAACAGAAGTCGCGTATAGCGCTACTTGTTTGCCGGAAGCTTTTCAGCAAGTATCCGGCCGTTGCGATAAAAACTCCGCTCTTCTGTTTAGTGGGGCGGCGGCGGAACTATCTTCCAGGTCCGGCATTACCGCTGCGGAAGCCTGGGAAAAGGCGCTTGAGAAATATTACCCGGGTACCGCATTAAAGTCCGGTGATTTATCCATCTTGCACAATCTAGGAGGATCCCTCGGTATTTCCGACAGAGAAGATCAGATAAAACACTTGCGGCTAGCCATGGAACAAATCAATACGGAAACTACTTCCGCGGAAGAGGAGGCGGCGCGAAATGTCAAGCTTTGGAGTTATCTTGGTTTTCTGGGGGGACTCCTGATCGTGCTGCTCCTTTATTGAAAAGGCACTATTCGAGTATTCAGAATTCAGGAGTCAGAATTCAGAATACTGCGAGAAAAAACCGTTCTCTCATTCTGACTACTGACTCCTGAATTCTAACTCCTGAGTAGTTGCAAATTTATTTTTAAATATTGAGATACCTAATAGATTGGAGGTCAATGCATGGGAAGCAATATAGATCTGATTTTCAAAATTGCCGGTGTGGGTATTCTGGTAGCTGTTCTTAACGCTATTTTGAAGCATGCCGGAAAAGAAGAACAAGGACATTTAGTGACATTAGCGGGGCTGGCTATCGTTTTTATGTGGGTCATTCAGTTGCTCGCCAATTTATTCGATCAGGTGAAATCTGTATTTAAGCTATTTTAGAACATTGATAAGAAAGTTAACAGGAGAGCAAGACATGGACATTATGCAAATAGTTGCCATTGGTCTGATTGCCACTGTCCTGATTGTGGTAGTGAAAAGTCAGCGACCGGAATTAGGGGTACTCTTAAGTGTCGTGGCCGGGATAATCCTTTTTCTCCTGGTATTAGGCAAAATCGGCTCGATTATGGATATCATCAAGGATTTGACGGCCAGGGCGGAAATCAACATGGTTTATTTGGGCACTATCCTAAAAATTATTGGAATTGCCTATATCGCGGAATTTGGGGCTCAAATCAGCCGGGACGCTGGTGAAAGCGCAGTTGCCACAAAAATAGAATTTGCCGCTAAGATTATGATTATGGTGCTTGCAGTACCAATGATTGTGGCAGTACTCCAGATGCTTTTAAGACTTGTACCGTGAGGCGGTGGGATTTTGCATATCATTTTTTCGTTATTTTTTGCTTTGCTTCTGTTGGTTCCGGTGCCTGTATACGGGGAGCAGGCTGTAGTTATATCACCGGAGGAACAAATATCATCATTGAACCTGACGGAAGTGCAACAATACGTTGAAAGACTTGATGCAGAAATCAAGGGTTCAATTCCTGTCCTTGATTTTAAGGATATGGTAATAAAACTGGTGAAAGGGGAATTGGATTGGAAACCGGCTGAAATTTTTAAGAATTTAATCCAGCAGCTTTTTAAGGAAGTGGTAGCGAACTTCGACCTCTTGGGAAAGTTGGTGATTCTCGCGGTAATTTGCGCTATTCTGCAAAATTTAATGGCTTCTTTTGAAAAAGGCACCGCTGGTCAATTGACCTATTCAGTTACTTATTTAGCGTTAGTTACCATCGCTATCGGATCTTTTTCCCTGGCAGTCAATGCCGGCAGGGAAGTCGTAGAAAACATGGTGTCATTTATGCAGGCGCTATTACCCGTTTTGCTGACACTCTTGGTTGCTGTCGGGGGTGTAGCTTCCGCAGCGGTTTTCAGCCCCGTTATTCTAACTACTCTTGGTGTTTTTAGCACTTTAATAAAAAATATAATTTTACCATTGCTATTTTTTGTGGCAATTTTGGGGATAGTCAACAACCTCTCGGAAAAATTCAAAGTCTCAAACCTGGCTGACTTATTAAAAGGGATAGCCATGGGTTTAATGGGGATATTTTCAACGATTTTTTTGGGAGTTCTCACTATTCAGGGCGTGGCCGGCGCTGTTGGTGACTCAGTTACTTTTAAAACAGCTAAATTTGGTGTGGACGCCTTTGTGCCCGTAGTGGGTGGAGTGCTCTCCGACGCTCTGGCCGCCGTGGTAAGTTCGTCGCTGTTAATAAAAAACGCGGTTGGCATAGCCGGGGTGGCGGTAATTTGTACAATAATGCTTATTCCTTTATTAAAGATTATCACGCTCGCCTTTATTTATAAACTTGCCGGAGCCTTGATCCAACCGATTGGTGACGGTCAAATGGTCAATTGTTTGAATGGTCTTGGCAATAACTTGCTTTTGATTTTTGCCGCGGTGGCAACAGTGGGCCTGCTGTTTTTCTTTGTAATCACTATTATTGTCGGTGTGGCGAACATCACGGTCATGCTCAGGTGAACCGTTAGGAGGGATCAGGTGGAAGTAATCCGTTCACTTATACAAAACCTGGTTGTCATTGTTATTCTAGCAATGTTTCTTGAAATGCTCCTGCCCGCTGGAGATATGAGAAAGTATGTAAAAATGGTCATGGGCCTCCTGATTATCGTGGCAGTAATTCAGGCTGTGGGCGATCTGCTACACCGGGACTATACAGGTGACTTGCCTTCTCTAACTGAAAAAAAGGTGGATGAACGTCTTTCCCTGATCATGGAGTCCGGCAAGAAAATATCCAGCGAACAGCAACAAAAGGCAATTGAACAATATAAGCGTGGACTTGCCAATCAGGTAATGGCCCTTGCTAGTATTAACAAGGAAATACCGGTAGTGGATGCGGATGTAGTAGTTAACACAGAAAGAGAAGGGGCGGGCTATGGGCAAATAAGCAAAATAGTTATGTTTGTTGAAAAGCCCGGCGATAATGACAAATTCGCTGTAAAGGAGAATGCCACCGGTATTGAGCCGGTAACTGTTCAGGTCGGGCCAAAACCGGAGACAAAAGAGCGCGTGAATACTGAAACCGGTCCCGCTGGTGAAGCAGTAGCCGGTTTGATCAAAACAATTGCCAATTTTTATAATTTAAAGCCGGAACAGGTGGATTGCGTGTACCGCTGATAGCAGTCGTTGGAAATCTGATGTCGGTCTATACAGTACATTCGGGGAGGTGCTGATTTGAACAAATTGCTTGATTTCTTTGGTTTTGGCAGACAGGGGGGAGGCGGCCCGGCAGGGCCAAACAAACGCAATCTTTGGCTGGCCGGCCTGGCTGTGCTGGGAGTATTAATGCTGGTCTTTTCCACGGTGGACAAGACCAAATCGAACCAAAAACAAACGCCGGCCTCTGAATCCTCCAACAAGCAAATCCAGGAACAGGTGAAAAGCGGCATGTTGGGGGAAGAAGAGCTTCTAAGCAAGAAACTTTGTGCAATGCTCAAGAATGTTGAAGGGGCGGGAGAGGTCGAAGTGTCAGTACGGTTATCCGACACCACTCAGTATGAATATGCGGTTAATACCACCACGGGCAAAAAGACTACCCAGGAACGTGACCAGTCGGGAGGAACGCGGACTACGACAGAGGACAACAACAGCAATCAACTGGTAATGAACCGCGACGGCCAGGGCGAACAACCGGTTGTGGAGCGGGAGGTGGCGCCCCATGTAGCCGGTGTTTTGGTTGTGGCGGAAGGCGCCGTCAACCCTAAGGTGAAGGCGATGCTTTTTCAGGCGACGGAAGTGGCTATGGGCATTGAACCGCAAAAGATACTGGTATTGCCGAGGGAAAGGAGAGAATAATGAAAACGGTTATTATTAATAAGAAAATACTGTCGCTTACTGTCTTGAGTGTCATCGGAGTTGCCGTATTGCTATTGTGCAGGTATGGCGCCGTTAAGGTGAGCACAATCATTTCCGATACGAGAATAAGTATTCCCGCCGCCGGAGAAGTACGCATTAACAATGCCGGAACAGCGCCAGGGAATGCCGGAACAGTGCCGGGCGGGCAGGCGGCCGGAGATTTAAAAGAAAAAAATATTCAGGAAAATAATTCTAATTTCTATGTGGAATACCGGTTGGCAAGGGAACGAACAAGAGGACAGCGGGTGGAGTGGCTGCGCGAAGTCATCAATAATGTAAATTCTTCCAGTGAAACCAGGCAAAAGGCTCAGGACAGCCTGCTGAGTATCAGCAGCAGTATGGAAAAAGAAGTTGAAATAGAAAACTTGATTAAGGCAAAGGGTTATGATGACGCGGCGGTGTTAATTGACAGCAGGTCCGTGACAGCCGTCATAGCGACTGACAATTTAAATCCTGAAGAAACTGTCCGCTTGGCGGAATTGATTTCGCGGGGGACGGGCATTGACTCCAGCAATATTTTAATTATAGCTAAACTTTAACAGGTTAAGTCATATCCTGATGCATAATGCCGTAATGTTTGCCCCAGTTACGGCGGCGCTTGCCGATAAGACTAATAAGTCCTAATTACCTACATATAATCTGATTTGCGTTAATTTACCATCTTTGCTATAATAAAAAATATATTTTTATATTGTTTTTTGGCGAGACTGGGGGGAATAAGGTGGATGCATCGGAAGTGATCCGGGAGGAACAGACCGGGCTTGGCGCGATAAGAATAGCCGATGACGTGGTTAAGGTTATTGCAGGGCTGGCGGCTATTGAAATTAAGGGTGTGGCTGGAATGAGCGGCGGTCTTGCCGGCGGTATCGCGGAGCTGCTCGGTAAAAAAAACCTTTCCAAGGGTATTAAGGTAGAGGTTGGGGAGAAAGAAACGGCGATTGACATTCATGTGATTATGGATTATGGTATTCGAATTCCGGACGTTGCCGCGAATATCCAGAGCAGCGTTAAAGATGCCGTTGAGCGAATGACCGGGCTGGCTGTTGTTGAAGTTAATGTCAACGTTCAAGGTGTTGCCTTTGCGTCTGATCCAAAAGAAGAGGAACATAGGCTGAGATAAACTTTGCAGCCCCCCAAGAGGGGGTTGCTTTTTAAGGAGGTATATCCGGTGAGGCCTTTTGACCGTGCTTTACTGGCTGTATACACTTTCTTTTTAACAGTTATTTTTGTGCTTTTTTCAGCGATAATGCTGGGCTGGACAACACCCCAGTTCTTGCTGAGGGGCCTGTTCTATCCCGACCGGGCGGGAATATTTTGGGCGCTTATGGCAATTTTAATTCTTGCCGGCGTCAGGCTGTTCTGGATAGGGGTAAGTAAATCCGACCGGGTTGGCCGGTATGTAGTTCTTACGGAAAGCGCTTTGGGTCAAATCCGGGTGTCAATTCAAGCAATTGAGAATCTTGTTGTAAAAGTTGTGACTCAGGTTAACGGGGTAAGAGAAGTGAAGCCCCGGATAGTGTCGGTGTCTCAAGGCGTCGGGATCCAAATCCGCGCTGTGGTAACCCCCGACATTAATGTCCCGGATGTTTCTGAAAGAATACAAGTCCTGGTAAAGGAAAAGGTTTTTGAAATAACCGGTATCACCGTCGGCAGCGTTAGGGTTTCTATTGATAACATATCGGCGCAAAAGCCAAGAGTTGAGTGAAATTGCCGGAGAAAAGAGGGATCGATTTGAGCATAATTCAGGAGATATTGGACAAGCACCTGGGTAAGGCAGCAGGTGTTTTATTGGGTCTGATTTTTGGCTGGTTTGCTATCAAGTACGGCTTTTTTAAAGCGTTGTTTGTTGCGGCATGCGTTGTTGCGGGCTACTATCTGGGTAAGCGTCTTGATGAAAAAATTGATTTCCGGGAATTCATTTTAAAAATTTTTGGTGAGCGGTAGGTATTAGGGTGATTTTGACCTTCACAATTATATGCCTTTAATGCATACAAGGAGGATCTTAATGAGCAGGAGACAGGCCAGAGAAAGGGCTCTTCAGGTCCTGTTCCAAGTTGATCTGGGTAACGTTGAGCCGGACGAGGCTTTTAGCAAAATGGACGGGAGTTTGGGCAAGTTAAAAAAGAATGAAGAATTCGCGCAGCAGCTTGTCAGCGGAACCTTGGCCAACTTGATGTCCATCGACCGGGTTATCGAAGGGATAAGCAAAGACTGGAACATTAAGAGGATGGCGAATGTCGATAGAAATATAATGCGCTTGGCGCTTTTTGAGATACTGTACTGTAAGGATATACCAAACAACGTTTCTGTAAATGAAGCTATAGAATTAGGTAAGATATTCGGAAGCGAGGAATCGGCGAAGTTTATCAACGGCATCCTTGGGCGCGTTGTGGAAAAACCGGAAATATACCAAGAAAATATTGAGCTTTAGAAGAGTGGTTGTTTATTCCGGCAACTGCTCTTTTTGCATTGTATTTTATTAAATCAACGGCAGGGATTTCCTTCTCTTTATAGAATAATAATAGATTGCATTGTTAATTAGCGGGGGGAGGGGATTTTAATGTACAAGATTTTGAAGAGAGAGGTTCTGGCGCCAACATTATTCTTATTTGACATCGAAGCGCCGCTGGTTGCCAGAAAAGCAAAACCGGGCCAGTTTATTATCCTTCGCATACATGACGAAGGCGAACGGATACCTCTAACTATCGCCGATTTTGACCGGGAAAAGGGTACTATTACCTGTGTATTCCAGGAAGTGGGCAAGACCACTATGGAACTCGCAACGCTTAATGAGGGAGATAGTGTAAGGGATTTTGTCGGTCCGCTCGGTGAGCCTTCCCACATTGAGAAATTAGGAAAAATCGTCTGTGTTGGTGGAGGAGTGGGTGTAGCACCGGTTCACCCTATTGCCAGGGCATTAAAAGAAGCGGGAAATGAGGTAATTGGTATTATCGGGGCGAGAACCAAGGAACTCCTCTTTTGGGAGGATAAAATGCGCAATGCCTGTACAGAGTTGCGGGTGACCACTGATGACGGTTCTTACGTGAGACAAGGTTTTGTCACCGATGTGTTAAAAGAAGTCGTTGAAGAAAAAGGCGATATAGCACTCTGTGTGGCTATCGGGCCGTTGCCGATGATGCGGGCCGTGTGCAACATGACCAAAGAGTATAATATTAAGACCATTGTCAGCCTGAACTCGATTATGGTGGACGGTACAGGGATGTGCGGCTGTTGCCGTGTGACAGTTGGCGGTCAGACCAAATTTGCCTGTGTCGACGGGCCGGAATTTGACGGTCATGCAGTCGACTTTGCCGAAATGGCACGCCGATCGGTTATATATAAATCTCAGGAACAAGCTGCTGTGGAAAGATTTAATCATACCTGCAGCTGCGGTTGTGGGGGTGGCAAATAATGGCTGATGAGAAAACCGGTAATAAAACTATTGTTCCTAATAAACACCCAATGCCAGCTCAGGACGCGGTCGTACGGGCAAAAAATTTTAACGAAGTGGCACTGGGCTATAATGAGGAAACCGTAGTTGCCGAGGCTCGGCGGTGTCTTCAGTGCAAGAAGGAGCCTTGCCGGCAGGGCTGTCCGGTGGAAGTTGACATCCCTGCTTTTATCAAGCTGGCTGCCGAGCGGGATTTTGCTGGCGCGATCATGAAATTAAAAGAAAAAAACGCCCTGCCTGCTGTTTGTGGACGGGTTTGCCCTCAGGAAAACCAGTGTGAAAAATACTGTACCGTAGGAAAGAAAAACGAACCGGTTGGTATTGGACGGATTGAGCGTTTTTGCGCTGATTGGGAACTTGCTAACGGTGTGCTGCCGCAAAAAGTAGCCCCACCGACCGGCAAGAAAGTGGCGATTGTCGGTTCTGGCCCGTCGGGGCTGACCTGCGCCGCCGATCTGGCGAAACAGGGCCATGCCGTCACTATCTTTGAGGCGTTGCATGTGGCGGGTGGCGTACTGATGTACGGTATCCCTGAGTTCCGTCTTCCTAAAGCGGTTGTCCAGGCCGAAGTACAGAATCTCAAGAAGCTTGGCGTTGACATCCAGGTCAATGCTGTTGTAGGTAAATTCGCTACGGTGGATGAACTTATGGAGGAAGGCGGTTTTGACGCTGTCTTTTTAGGAACGGGCGCCGGCTTGCCTTACTTTATGAATATCCCGGGAGAAAACGCTTGCGGTGTATACTCGGCTAACGAGTTTCTTACGCGTACCAACTTGATGAAAGCATATCTCTTCCCTGGTAATGATACACCGATCCGCGTAGGTAAAAAAGTTGCCGTGCTGGGCGGTGGCAACGTGGCTATGGACGCCGCCCGTACAGCGTTGCGCTTAGGCGCCGAAGAATCCTGGATCGTTTACCGCCGGTCTAAAAATGAGCTCCCGGCGCGGCACGAGGAAGCAGAACACGCTGAAGAAGAAGGCGTCAAATTTGCTTTTTTGACCAGCCCTACTAAAATTATCTATGACGATAATTACTGGGTGACCGGTATGGAGTGCCTGCGTTATGAGCTGGGTGAACCCGATGCTTCAGGCCGCCGCAGCCCAGTTCCTGTCAAGGGGTCGGAATTTATTATTGACGTCGAAACAGTGGTAGTGGCAATCGGGCAGGGGCCAAACCCGCTGGTGCCGAAGACCACCAAAGGACTCGATTGCAATAAAAAAGGCAATATCGTTGCCAATCTGGAAACTGGAGCTACTTCCAAACCTGGTGTTTATGCCGGTGGCGACGTGGTTACCGGTGCGGCTACCGTCATTCTGGCTATGGGTGCGGGGCGCGCCGCTGCAAGATCAATTCACGCGTATTTATCTGAAAAATAGTTGTTGTTAGTTAATTGTTTCTATATCCGCGGACTACACGCAAGTACGGCGTTGTCCCATCATATTGGCGATCACACCGGAAATTAGAACGAGTCGCTTTTGACCGGGCTAGATGCGCTGTTGCAGTTTTCAGCGCGGCAGCCCGGTTGCTTTCATTTAATTATAAGGAGCTAAGACAGTGCGGGTTCTAGGTGTTCAGGAGTTGACCAGGTACGTTAAAACAATATTCGAAAATGATTGCCTGTTGGCTGATATCTGGGTAAAGGGGGAAATATCCAACTTTAAACCCGCCTCGTCCGGGCACTATTACTTCACTTTGAAAGATGAATCAAGCAGCTTGAAAGTGGTTATGTTCCGTTCCCGTAGCCGCAGCGTGACTTTCCGGCCGGAGAACGGCATGTCCGTGCTGGTGCGCGGCTACATTTCAGTTTATGAAAGGGACGGCGTATACCAGCTTTATGCTGATGAGATGGAGCCGGACGGAACCGGCGCGTTGTATCTGGCGTTTGAACAGCTGAAAAACAAGCTGCAACGGGAAGGGCTATTCGACCGGAAACATAAAAAAAACTTGCCGCTGCTGCCCCGCCGGATCGGTATTGTTACTTCGCTGACCGGGGCGGCGGTACGCGATATGGTGGAAATAATCCGGCGCCGCTGGGCCGGCCTGGAGGTTATTCTGGCGCCGGTTCTGGTGCAGGGCGAAAGCGCGCCTCTCGCGGTGGCGCGGGGGATCCAGTTGTTAAACAAACTTGGTGGGGTTGAACTGATAATCGTCGGCCGGGGTGGCGGGTCTATTGAGGATTTGTGGGCTTTCAACACGGAAATTGTCGCCCGCTCCATATTTCTCTCTAAGGTTCCCGTTATTTCAGCGGTGGGGCATGAAACAGATGTTACCATATCCGACTTTGTGGCTGACGCCCGCGCCGCTACTCCTTCAGCCGCCGCTGAAATGGCTGTTCCCGATAAAAAGGAAATGGATCGCTATGTCCAGACAATTGTAAGCAAGCTAAAACACGCAGCAGAACGAAAAGTTAATGAAGGCAGACAAAGGCTGGATTATTGTCTGGCTGGCAGGACTTTTGCCCGGCCGGTGGAAACTTTTTGCGGCGCCAGGCAGCAATCAGTTGATTTCCTCATCCACCGACTAACCCAGAGTATAAATAATGCTATAGGAACTGAAGGCGAGCACCTCGCAGCGCTCGCCGCCCGGCTTAACACTTTGAGCCCGCTGGCCACCTTGGCCAGGGGATACAGTATTTGCACAACACCAGATGGTGAGCGCGTCATTAGTGACATAAATGAGGTGAATACCGGCGACAAACTGGTTGTGCGCTTGCAAAAAGGGTCGCTGCAGTGTATGGTTGAAGATAAAAGGTTACAATAAGAAGAAAAAAGAGAGCTTGGTTAGTTAAAATGGCAATGATCATTGACGGCAAAAAAATCGCCGGATTAATTAAAGAAGAAATAAAAAAGGAAGTCGGACAACTGCGTGAGAAGGGTATTGTCCCTAAGCTTGCCGTTATCCTGGCCGGCGATGACCCGGCTTCAGTAATTTATGCCCGTTCCAAAAAAAAAGCCTGCATTAATACGGGCATCGACTACGAACTCTTCAACTTGCCGGGTGGAGTTCCTGAAAATGAACTTTTGGACCTAATTAATAAGTTGAACAAAGATGCTGATGTACATGGAATTATGGTTGAATTGCCTTTACCTGGGGGAATAAATAAAAAAAGAGTATTGGCGGCAATATCACCGCTTAAAGACGTCGACGGAGCGCATCCGGTCAACCGGGGTAATCTGCTTGGTGACGGCGACGGTCTTTTTTCGGTAACACCGCAAAGCTGTATTGAAATTATGTCGCATAGCGGAATAGAGATAGAAGGTAAACACGCCGTCCTGGTCGGCCGTGGTGAAACAGTGGGCAAGCCTCTGATCTTGATGCTCCTGAAACAAAACGCCACAGTGACGGTATGCCACACCAAAACCGGCGACCTTGGCCGGTACACCAGACAGGCGGACATACTGATCGCCGCCGTGGGCAAGGCCAACATGATTACGGCTGACTTGATCAGACCCGGCGCGGTAGTAATTGATGCCGGTATTAATGAGACGGCGGCGGGGATTTGCGGGGATGTCGACTTTGCGCAGGCGCAAAAAGTTGCCGGCGCGATTTCGCCCGTACCGGGCGGTGTCGGCAGCCTTACCACCGTTCTGCTCCAGAGAAACCTGTTGAAAGCAATCAAACTTCAGAAGAAATAACTCGGTCATCAGTGTGTCAAGGGGATGTCAAGGGGACGGTTCTCCCTGACAATCGAAAGATTAATAAGTTGTCAAGAGAACCGTCCCCTTGACAACCTTGGCAAAGGGGTTGTTGCCTGTGAGCGCTTTATTTAATAAAACCTTGCGGGAAGTAATAGAGCTTTCCGCTTCCGCTTCCCCCACGCCGGGCGGCGGCAGTGTTTCCGCCATAGTGGCGTGTTTCGGTCTGGCTATGACCGCTATGGTCTGTAATCTGACCATAGGGAAAAAAAAGTACCGGGATGTCGAGCCGCAGGTCAAAGAAATACTTGGTACTGCCAGCGATTTGATGAAAAGGATGGAAGAGTTGGCTGACAAGGACATGGCTGAGTTTAATAACTACATGACGGCATTCCGGATGCCTAAAGAAAGCGACGCTGAAAAAAGAATACGTGATGAAGCTATGCAAAAAGCTTTAATAGGAGCTACAGAAACGCCGTTAAAAATTGCCCGTGTCTGTTTGGAAGCGTTGCGTATTACCGTGCGACTCTCCGGTATGGGCAACAAAACAGCCATAAGCGACGCCGGGGTAGCCGCCGTTGTATTTGACGCCGCCCTTAACGGCGTGCTTCTAAGCGCCGAGATAAACATCCCGGCGATCGAAGATCAGGATTATGTAAAAAAGATTATTAATGAAATAAAGACAATTACCGCCGAAGCCAGGCGGTTAAAGGATGAGTCCATGGCTGCGGTACGGGCGCGGATTAAGGAGTCTTAAGGAAAGGTTACGGCGAGGAGGACTTTTGCATGGTTGCTAAAAACACCGTCGAAGGCAAAAAGATATCATTTGAAGAAGCCATAGCGCGTTTGGAAACACTGGTGCGGGAGTTGGAAGACAGCAGGCTGCCGCTGGAAAAAGCGCTGGAAATGTTTACTGAGGGAATCGGGCTTACCCGCATCTGTAATGAGTATCTGGCATCAGCCGAGCAGCGCATTGCCGTGCTGACCGCTGATGAAAGAGATGAAATAAGCCTGAAAGAAATTAATGAGTTGCCCTTGGCGGCAGGGGGACAAAAAGTTGAGTTTTAAAGAAACGTTTGACAAACTGAGTTCAATTGTAGATGAGGCGCTTGAGCGTTACCTGCCGCCAGCCGACGCCTACCCGGCGCTGATTCACCAGGCGATGCGTTATAGCGTCACGGGCGGCAAACGGCTCAGGCCTGTTCTGGTAATGAAGGCTGCCGAAACAGTGGGGAGCAAAGCTGAGGATGTATTGCCGGCGGCCTGCGCTCTGGAAATGATTCATGCTTATTCGCTGATTCATGATGACTTGCCTGCTATGGATAACGATGATTATCGCAGAGGCAAGCCGGCAAACCACAAAGTATACGGGGACGCTGTGGCGATTTTAGCGGGTGACGCCCTTTTGACGCTGGCATTTTCCACGCTGGCCGGCATACGCGGCAGCAATCCGGACGCTGTAGTAAAAATTATTGGTGAAATCGCTCTTGCGGCGGGGACGTTTGGTATGATTGGCGGCCAGGTTGTCGATACGTTTTCCGCGGGAGAGGATATCAATGAGAACACGCTTGAATATATTCATAGTCGCAAAACAGGCGCTCTTTATCGTGCCGCGGTTCGTACGGGAGCGATCCTGGCCGGCGCGGGTGATGAAAAAATAAATAAACTAACAAGCTATGCTGATAATTTCGGGCTTGCTTTTCAAATAATTGATGATATTCTCGATATTGAAGGTGACGCGGCAAAAATTGGCAAACCGCTTGGAAGCGATGTTAAGAATAAAAAAGCGACATATCCCTCGCTTTTCGGCCTGGAGGAAGCGAGAAGAAAAGCGCGGCAAGCGGCGGACAGGGCGTTGTCCGCATTGAGCTGTTTCGGAAATGAAGCGGAATTTTTGAGAATGCTGGTTCAATATATTATTGACCGGGATCATTGAGTTTGATGAGAATTAAATCTATCGGAACACACCGATACCATTAGGATTTGCGATATGGCGGGTATTCTTTTTTAGGCTAATAAGCAATTAAACGGCGTATAGGGAGAAAAACCGGCATTTGAAAGAGAAAAGATGTTTTGTTATAATAACAAAATAAACGGTTTATTAGATAAGTGACACAGTATCCTAGTCAGATACACCTTTTTGAAGGCGGGCCTAAAAATCCGTTAAGGGCACAACGATGAAGTTCCTGGTGCTGGCTGCTGACGCCCAGTCGGGGGTCGGTACTGGGAGTTAAGGTGGTTGGGCGACCCGCAATGGCATGCGGGCGTTGACCCTGCCTCCGTGGAGACCCAAGTATGTGGAAAGCCATGCCGCACTGGCGGCGCGGTATACTATGGCTTGGGATTAAACCTGCATGTGGTCGAAGCTGCGTGCAGTGTAGCCTGCCTTGAGTGGTAAGGGTGGATTTCAGTTTTTACGGAGCCGGCCGGCGTGGGCCCATGCTCGGTTGGCTTGATGATTGAAACCTTTATTGCAAAAGAGGCTAAAAGAGGTAAATTCTGTTGAGGAAAACTCCTAGGCTGTCTGGAATTCCAGGGCAGGTTGGGGATTGCAGTGTGGACTAAGTGGTAATCTAGTCCCGGTACCGGTGACGGTCGGAGACAGTTGTAAAGGGTAACCGCCGGTTTGGTGACAGCCGGTAGCTGTTTGGGAAAACCTACTAGACCTAAGCCACAATATTTACCCAATCTGCCGTCACTTATCATACATAATAAAAAAGTTTTTCATGTCTTGTAATATTCTGATTACTGACTACTGAGTAGGGCAAAATAGATATGTTAATTGTCGCGGTATGAGGTGACATTTTTGGGCAATAATAAATCTACTGTTTCCAGTAGATATATTTTCGTGGTTGCTATAGGATCGTTTATTTTAGCAGTTATATTTACCTTGTTATCGGAAACTTTCGCCTCTAAATTTAATAACCTGCTGTTATCTTTTGTTTTTTTGGCTGTTATCATCACGATAAACATTCTGGCCGATCTTGTAGGTACGGCTGTGACAGCTGCCTCTCATACTCCTTTCAACGCGAAAGCGGCTAAACGTGTAAAAGGCGCCCCCCAGGGATTGCAATTAATCAAAAACGCCGATAGAGTGGCTAATATCGCAAATGATATTATTGGTGACATAACCACCACGGTAAGCGGCGCGCTGGGTATATCAATCGTAGTGCAAATCATGAGGGTGGGACCGCAGTTCGATCAGTTTTGGCTGAATGTGCTGCTTACCGCCCTTATTTCTGTTTTTATCGTTACCGGCAAAGCGGTAGGAAAAAAATTATCTCTTAGCCATCCCGATGAAATTATTTTTTTTGTCGGCACTATCCTGGCGAAAATAGAAAGGGCTACCGGTTATAGCCCATTCCAGAAGCAACGGGGATCAAAGAACAAACAAAAGGTGGGTAAACAGTGAGTAGACTTTTAAGACAAGTTCATGCGCCGTATGTAATTCGCTCGCTAAATTTTGCCCAACTTCAGGAATTAGCCGGAGAGATACGTCAGGAAATTATTAATACCGTGGCTAAGAACGGGGGGCACCTTTCACCCAGTTTGGGAGTCGTCGAATTAACGCTGGCTCTTCACTATGTGTTTAACTCACCCGTAGATAAGATTATTTGGGATGTGGGGCATCAAAGCTACACTCACAAACTGCTTACGGGACGCTATAATGAATTTGATACTTTGCGTCAAATCGGAGGCATCAGCGGATTCCCCCGGCCTACTGAAAGCGCGCACGACGTGTTTGGTACGGGGCACAGCAGCACGTCTATTTCCGCCGCCCTCGGTATGGCGGTGGCGCGGGATTTAAAAGGAGATAATTATTCTGTAATCGCGGTAATCGGCGACGGCGCCATGACCGGCGGAATGGCCTATGAGGCGCTTAACCATGCCGGCCATATGCAAAAAGACTTGATCGTGGTTTTAAATGACAATGAAATGTCAATTGCCCAGAATGTTGGGGCTATGTCCGGTTATTTAAACCGCTTGCGCACTGATCCGATGTATTCAAAGGGCAAGGAGGAAATAGAGCAAATCTTGCGCAAGTTACCGGCGGGCCCCAAACTATTACGTTTAATTGATAAATTAAAAGACAGCTTAAAATATCTTGTGGTGCCTGGAATGATTTTTGAGGAATTGGGTTTTTTTTACCTGGGGCCAATAGACGGCCACGATATAAAGGCAGTCACTAATGTTCTGCAACGGGCCAGGACTATTAAAGGGCCGGTGCTGGTTCATATTTTAACAAAGAAAGGCAAGGGCTACAAACCGGCTGAAAACAACCCGGACAAGTTTCACGGAGTCGGTCCGTTTGACGTTGCCAGTGGAGAGATTAAGAAGAGTATCAGCATTCCTTCATACACTGAAGTGTTTGGCAGAACTATGGTGAAGCTTGCCGGCAGGGAGCGGAACGTCCTTGCGATCACTGCCGCTATGCCGGGCGGCACGGGTTTGACAAAATTCGCGCGACTTTTTCCGGAACGTTTTTTTGATGTGGGTATTGCTGAACAGCATGGGGTTACTTTGGCCGCCGGACTTGCCGCCGGGGGTTATCACCCCGTTGTGGCAATATATTCAACCTTCCTCCAACGCGCTTTTGATCAGATCTTGCATGATATTTGTCTCCAAAACCTGCCGGTTACTTTTGCTATTGACCGGGCTGGCATTGTTGGGGAGGATGGCCCTACTCATCATGGCCTTTTTGACTTTTCTTATCTCGGAACAATTCCCAATATGATTATCATGGCGCCGGGAAATGAAAATGAGCTGCAGCATATGATTGCCACAGCGGTGAACCACCATGGGCCGGCGGCTGTACGCTACCCGCGGGGTGCTGGAATAGGCTGCAAAATGGACAAGGAATTAAAATTACTGCCTATCGGTAAGGCCCAAGTGCTAAGAGAAGGGGCGGACCTCACTTTGCTTGCGGTGGGGAGTATGGTGAGCAGGGCTGAAAATGCGGCCGGGATTCTGTCCGGAATGGGTATTGAAGCTACTGTAATCAACGCCCGTTTTATTAAACCTCTTGATGAGGAAATAATCCTTAAATATGCCGCAATTACAGGAAAGGTTTTTACAATTGAGGAACACGTATTAAAAAATGGTTTTGGAAGCGCTGTTTTAGAATTATTGTCAGCTAAAGGGAAAAAAGATGTCTTGGTACACCGTTTCGGCATTCCCGACTGCTTTATTGAACATGGCAGCCATGCATTGTTAATGGAAAAGTATGGCCTTAATGTGGAACATATAGTCGATGTTGTCGCTGGTAAATGTGTGCCAAGGAAAGTACCTAATAAGCTAAAGGTGGTTCTCGATTAAGACGGCGCGGAGGTATTCAGCTTGTCCCCGATAAAGCAAAGGTTGGATGTCAGGTTAGTAGAGGGCGGTTTTTTCCCCAGCCGTGAGAAAGCCCGCGCAGCAATCATGGCCGGCCTTGTCTTTGTAGATAACGAACTGGTGGACAAACCCGGCCGGACAATAAAACAGGAAGCTGAAATTGTGGTGCGCGGTGAAGTGACTCCTTATGTTAGCCGCGGCGGGCTTAAACTGGAAAAGGCAATAAAAGCTTTTAGCCTTGATTTGACCGGGAAAGTGGTTCTTGACGTCGGCGCCTCCACGGGCGGTTTTACCGACTGTGCCCTAAAGCATGGAGCCAGACTGGTTTATGCTGTGGATGTCGGCTACGGGCAGCTTGCCTGGTCGTTGAGGAATGATCCGCGAGTGATTGTCCTTGAACGAACCAATATTCGCTACCTTGCAAAAGATATCCTAACTGAGACGCCGGATTTTACAACTATTGATGTTTCATTTATCTCACTTGCTAAAGTGCTGCCGAAAGTTAAAGAATTGATTATCCCGGAAGCAGCCGGTGTAGCGTTAATTAAGCCACAGTTTGAGGCCGGCCGTGAAAAAATCGGTAAAAGAGGGGTTGTCCGCGATCCTCAGGTTCAAATTGAAGTAATTCAAAATATCGCAATGCTTGTCGTAACCTTGGGTTGGTCAGTAATCGGCCTTGATTTTTCACCCGTTACCGGACCGGAAGGAAATATTGAATATTTGATCTACTTTAAAAAAACTGAGAAACAGGAATCAGAAATAAAAGACTGTAAGGTTATAGTTGAACGTGCGCATGCTGAATTGTATTGAAATGTTTTATGGGGAGGTTCCGGATTGAACACAATCGGGCTTGTGATAAATTTAAATAAAAGAGGAGTTGTCAGCCTGGTTGAGAATATTGTCAATTGGCTTGAGGACAGGGGTTGTACAGTATTAATTGCTCAAGAAACTGCCGCTTCCATAGGCTTTGCCAGATTAGGCGTGACGGAGAAACACCTGATTGAGCAAGCTGAATGCGTGATCGTGCTTGGGGGCGACGGTACGCTGCTCAGGACGACCCGCGAATTAGCGGAGTCAGGTAAGCCTATTACCGGCATAAACCTGGGACACCTGGGCTTTCTGACAGAAATAGATATTCCGGAGGTTATCCCTGCCCTGGAAAAATTGCTTGCGGGGCAGTATTACATAGAAGAGCGAATGATGCTTGAAGCGTTGGTATATCGGGAAAATAAGATAGTTGAGCGTGCACTCGGGCTAAATGATGCCGTGATTACAAATGGAGCTTTTGCCAGGCTAATTCACCTGGAAACTTATGTTAATAATGAGTATGTCAACACTTATCCTTCAGATGGCTTGATCATAGCCAGTCCAACCGGTTCCACAGCTTACTCCCTCTCTGCCGGGGGGCCCCTGGTTACTCCTGATTTGAATCTGATGCTGATCACTCCGATTTGCCCGCACACCCTCTGGGCGCGGCCGCTGGTTGTCGCGCCTGAAAGCACGGTTAAAGTAGTGATCCTGTCCGGCCGGGAGGAAGTCATGCTAACCATGGACGGTCAACTGGGCTTTAAGCTGCTTCAGTCTGATCAAGTGATGATCAGGCAAGCTTCTCAAAAGGCCCGGTTCCTGAGACTTAAGGGGAGAGGCTTTTTTGAATTACTGGGGAAGAAACTAAGAGAAGAAGGAGACCGCTCCGGTGATTAACAAGGATTTGGGGAGCGCCGTCCACATAGTCCAAATGATTATTGCCAAAGTGTTAAAAAGTGGCGGGACAGCAGTGGATGCTACAGCGGGAAATGGAAACGACACCCTGTTTCTGGCTCAAACGGTTGGTTCCGAAGGGCGGGTCTATGCTTTTGACATACAAGAAAAGGCTTTAAAAACTACAAGAAAATTACTTGAACGTCATAATGCCGCGAGGCAAGTTACATTGCTAAACACGGGACATGAAGGATTAGACAAGTCGGTGCCTGTACCGGTGGACGCAGTCGTATTTAATCTTGGTTACCTGCCGGGGGGCGACCATGCTCTGGTTACCAGACCTGACACCACCATTGGCGCGTTAAAATCCGCGATTGGATTGCTCCGCCAGGGTGGAAGAATCGGCATGGTTATCTATACCGGCCATCCGGGCGGCGCTGAAGAACTTTATGCCGTGGAACAGTTCACGTCTGGCCTGGAAGGGTCTGAATTTAACGTAATTAAAATAAGTTATTTAAATCGTTCTGCTCAAGCGCCGGTGATAATCGTTATTGAGAAAGCAGGTGCTCCGCATGAAAGCCAGGCGGCAACACAAAATCCTTGAGCTTATCCAGCAAGAAATAATTGAAACGCAGGAAGAGCTTGCCGTAAACTTAAGGAAATGTGGCTTTGAGGTTACCCAGGCAACAGTCTCAAGGGATATCAAAGAACTGGGTTTAATCAAAATACCATGTGAAAACAATCATTTTAAATATGCTTACCCCGGAGAACAGACTACCCAAAGCACGAAAGATCGCTTGAAGCGGTATTTCCGCGACTCTGTTGTCAGCTTGGCCATAAGCGAAAACTTGCTTGTAATTAAAACGCATCCCGGCGAGGCGCAAGGTGTCGCATCAGCAATAGATAAAATTGGCTGGCGGGAGATAATAGGCACTGTGGGCGGAGATGACACTATCCTGGTGGTTGTCAAACCAAAACAGGTCGCAGAAACTGTGATGAGGAGGTTTGAGGACCTGCATAGGGGGTAAAACGATGTTAATTAATCTATATATCAAGAATTTCGGACTTATTGATCTGTTGATAGTGGATCTGCAAAATGGCCTAAATATCATTACCGGGGAAACAGGAGCGGGAAAATCCATTATTATCGAAGCGCTGCAAGTAGCGTTAGGCGGCCGGGCCGCGGCAGGCGAACAAATCCGTGCCGGGTCAGAGAGAATGTGGATACAGGCTACTTTTGATATCAATAATAATAAAAAAGTCATTTTAATGCTTGAGGAGCAAGGGGTAGGAGTTCCTGAAGACAGTATCTTAATATTAACAAGGGAAATTAATCGTTCAGGAAAAAATGTTTGCCGTCTAAACGGGCAAACGGTAACTCTGAGTTGTTACCGGGGAATTGGGAGAAATCTTGTAGACTCGCATGTCCAGCACGAACAGCATTCGTTGCTTGATCAGAACCGGCACAGGGAACTGCTTGACCGGTTTGGCGGCGCTCTGGTTACCGACACGCTAAAAGAGGTAACCAATTTATACTCACTTTGGAAGGAAACCTTTAATACATTCAAAAAACTCAGCCGTAACGATGAAGAAAGAGTTAAACAAGCGGATTTACTGCGCTATGAAATAAATGAAATCGAAAAAATTGATCCAAAACCGGGAGAAGATGAAGAATTAGCGTCAGAGAAGAAAGTGCTGGTTAACGCGGAGAAAATATGCCTTCTCGCCGCTGAATCCTATTCCTTGATTTATGAGGGCACGCACGGGCAGGCGCCGGTAACTGATTTGTTGTCAAAAGCCATGGATCTGCTTAAAAATCTGGCGCTTTTAGACGAACACACGGAACACTTGTATAAATCCCTTGAAAGTGTTTTTTATCAAGTAGAAGATGCCGCCCGGGAGTTGGCCGTTTTAAATAGCAAAGTTGAACACGATCCACAAAGGCTGGAAGCTGTTGAAGAAAGACTGGAGCTGCTTAATAATTTAAAAAATAAATATGCGCCCACGATTCCAGAAATATTTGATTATCTCGCAAAAGCCAGGGATGAACTGGAAAAGCTTGAGAATAAAAAAGAGCTAGCCGCCACTTATGCTGAGGAACTGAAAAAAATCGAGCAGTCTTACATGAAGGCCGCCGAAATCTTGAGCTCCCGCCGCTTGCAGGCAGCTGAAAAACTTGAAGAGGAGGTATCACGCGAACTAGTTGATTTAGAAATGGGGCGGGTGAAATTCCAAGTGGTTTTTACCAGAGTTGACGGCCTGTCGCCAGGGGGGGCGGAACGTGTGGAGTTCTTAATATCGCCAAATCCAGGTGAACCGTTGAAACCCCTGGCTAAGATCGCCTCGGGAGGTGAGCTTTCCCGGATCATGCTGGCCTTGAAAGCGCTGCTGGCGGAAGCTGACGATATTCCAGTGATCATATTCGACGAGGTGGACGCCGGTATTGGCGGTCGATCGCTGCATGCTGTCGCTGAAAAGCTGGCTAAAATTAGTAAACATCATCAGATTATATGTGTCACCCATGCGGCTCAAGTAGCCAGTTTCGCAAGTGTTCACTACCGGGTGAGGAAAGAGTTTGACGGTGAACGCACGGTTACAAAAGTGGATAAACTTGCTCTGCCGGACAGGGTGGATGAACTGGCAAGGATGCTGGGCGGCAAAGAGGTAACCGATATATCCAGACGCCACGCAAGACAAATGTTGAGTTCAGCCTCAAAAAATCTTGCTAGTGAAGGGATTTCTTGAATTCGTTTGCTCTGCCGGGATCCAGGAGTTTTTTTAACTCCTTCTGCTGTTCCTCATTTAATAAATCCTTTAGGGCCAAAAAGCCCTCCGCTACTTTCTCGCTCAGATATATAGGTGTCTTGGTGCGAATAGCTACGGCGATAGCGTCGCTGGGACGCGAGTCGATTACCAATTCCTGGTCATGATGCCACATGTGCAGTTCTGCCATATAAGTTCCTTCAATCACGTCATTGATAATTACCATGCTGAATTTAGCTTCGAGTTTGTCGCAGATACCTATTAACAAGTCATGGGTCAAAGGCCGGTCCAGGCAAATTCCCTGCAGGGCCAATGATATAGAGTGCGCTTCGAACGGGCCGACCCAGATCGGCAGTGCTTTTAATTCGTTCTCATCAATTAACAATACCACCGGATTCATCATAATATCGTAAGCGATTTCCGTTACCTTTACGAGAACCACGACCTCACCTGCTTTTCAAAACTGCTAATAAAATAATATGTTATATTCTAAATGCTTTGTCTTAAAAATGTCAATTTTCTTTTAAAATTATGCCTGGACAACAGT
>MVQK01000009.1 GCA_002067515.1 Pelotomaculum sp. PtaB.Bin013
CCGGGAGGTTTCAGCACATTAATAATTCCATTCATATCACAACCCCGCTCCTCCGGCTGCACAAACTGCCGCCGCGACCACCTCTTTTTCAATTATGTTAATATTTCCTGAGATTTCACAACCAGCAGCACGCAAATGACCGCCGCCGCCAAAATAAGCAGCCAGCCGGTTCACATCCACTGTTTTTTTTGAACGAAAACTGATTTTATATTTGCCGTCCGGCAACTCATGAAAAAGAAGTCCTACTTCAACACCTTTAATTGATCGGGCATAGTTCACGATTCCTTCTGTATGCTCATCTTTCGCCCCGGTGTCCCTGAGCATATCACGCGTGACAATCATCCAAGCCACTTGGCCGCAATTGCTAAACGAGAGGGTTTTTAACGCTGCGCTTAATAAAAGTTGGCACATCCGCGATTTTTCTTCATAAAGAAGAACGTTTATCCGGGAAACAGGTACACCGATCTCAATCAACCTGGCCACTCGTCTATGTGTGTCGGGTGTAGTACTCTCATATTGAAATGAACCGGTATCAGTAACAATCGCCGTGTACAAACAAATTGCCACATCTAAAGAAATATTAACCTTCATTAACTGCAACAAGTCAAATATGATTTCTCCGACCGCCGCCGCTTGTGGATCAATATACCTGTACGTCCCGTAAGAATTTGTGCTGGCATGATGATCTATATTAATAACGGTCAAATCACGCCCGGGCAAGTCCCGGTAGCCAATACCTAATCTTTCCGCAACGGGGCAATCCAAAGCAATAAGCGTGTCGTAATCTCCTTCCGGTGGGCTGCCTGCCCGGTAGCCTTGTATGCCGGGCAAAAACTCGTATATTTCAGGTACAGGATCGGGACCGGCTACTGTTGCTTCTTTGCCAAGCTGTTTCAAGATCAGCGCTAAAGCCAGTACCGATCCTAGGCAGTCACCATCGGGCATGATATGACCGCATATTAACGCGTGCTTTATGTTGCTCACTGCCCGGGCAATCACTTCGAGCTTACTCATTGGAAGGGCCACCTTCCCCTCGGACTTCTTCCATAAGCTTAATTAAACGTGCGCCCTGTCCTATTGATTGATCTAATTTAAAAGTAATTTCCGGAGTGTAACGAAGCCGGATTCGCTTGCCCAACTCACTTCTTATAAATCCCTGCGCTTTTGTAAGCGCTGCCATAGAAGCCTTTTGTGCTGCTGGTTCCCCGTAAACGCTGGCAAAAATATCAGCATAGCGTAAATCCTTTGAAACTTTTACTGAAGTGATGCTGACAAAACCTACCCGTGGATCTTTCATTTCATCCCTTAGCAACTCAGAAACTTCCTTTTTTATGGCTTCCGCTAACCGTTCGGAACGGAAAGACATTGCCAAACACCCCCAATGAGAGGTTAGTGGTTAAATACGACTTTCTATATCTAAATTTAAGCGAGTTCCCTTTTAACAGCTTCAACGGTAAATGCCTCAACAACGTCTCCCTCTTGCATTTCATTGAATTTTTCAAAAGCAAGGCCACACTCGTACCCTTGCAACACTTCTTTTACGTCATCTTTAAACCGCTTTAAGGAATTTAATTTCCCTTCATGGATAACTATACCGTCACGCACCAACCGAACGCCGGCGTCCCTTTCGATCTTACCCTCTAAAACATAACACCCTGCTATAGTACCTATTTTTGAAGCCTTGAAAATCTTCCTTATTTCCGCCCTGCCCTGAGCCACTTCTTTATACTCCGGCTCCAGCAAGCCGCTCATGGCCGCCTTAACGTCCTCAATCGCTTCATATATAACCCTATACAGCCGCACATCAACTTTCTCATTCTCCGCAGCTTTTCTGGCGTTTACGTCCGGACGCACGTTAAATCCTAAAATGATGGCGTTAGATGCCGACGCCAGCATAATATCAGTTTCAGAGATAGCACCGACTCCACCATGGATAATATTAACTTTTACCTCTCCGGTATTCAACCGCTCCAGTGCCTGCCGCAAAGCTTCAACCGAACCCTGCACATCCGCCTTAACTATAATCCCCAGTTCCTTGATCTGGCCTTCCTGAATACGTTTAAACAAGTCGTCCAGGGATACTCTGGTAGTATTTTTTAATTCTTCTTCCCGTTTCTTAATCTGTCTGCGTGAAACAATATTCCTGGCCAATTTTTCATCCTGTACAACAATAAATACGTCCCCTGCCATCGGTGTTTCCGAAAAGCCCAGTACTTCAACAGGTGTGGAAGGCCCGGCTTTTTTTACACGACGCCCTTTATCGTCAATCATGGCGCGTACCCGCCCAATGGCAGAACCAGCTATAATGTTATCGCCAATCATTAGAGTACCGTTTTGCACAAGCACAGTGGCTACGGGTCCGCGACCTTTATCAAGTTCCGCTTCTATCACGGTTCCCCGGGCCGGACGCTCAGGATTGGCTTTTAATTCTTTCATTTCAGCCACCAGCAGGATCATTTCTAAAAGGTCTTTTAACCCTTCGCGTTTGACGGCAGAAACATTAACACAGATAGTATCCCCGCCCCATTCCTCGGCTATCAATCCATGTTCAGTAAGCTCCTGCTTTACTCTTTCAGGATTAGCCCCGGGTTTATCCATCTTGTTGATAGCTACAATTATCGGCACTTCCGCCTCTTTGGCGTGATTTATCGCCTCAATTGTCTGAGGCATTACCCCGTCTTCAGCCGCAACCACCAGGATGGCAATGTCAGTAACCTGCGCGCCACGCGCCCGCATAGCCGTAAAAGCTTCATGTCCCGGTGTATCAACAAAAGTGATTCGCTTACCACTATGTTCAACCTGATAAGCGCCAATATGCTGAGTTATTCCGCCAGCCTCTGTGGCAGTCACGTTAGTCTGTCTGATGGCGTCTAACAGCGAAGTCTTGCCATGGTCAACATGTCCCATCACAGTAACAATACAAGGCCTTTGCGCCAATAGCTTGGAATCCTCTTCCGGTTCTTGCATCAACAACGCTTCCAAGTCAACCGGCAGCTTAACCTCGACTTCATATCCGAATTCCACAGCCAGCAAGCTTGCTGTATCGCTGTCAATCTCCTGATTAATCGTGGCCAGCACACCAAGCTGCATTAATTTTTTAATCAGTTCAGCCGGGGTTTTGTGTATCTTGACTGCCAATTCTTGTACCGTTATTGACTCACCGATAACTACTGGCTTTTTTTCCACAGGTTGAGCCGGACCAGCTTGGTGACTTTCTTGGTTTTTAAAGTTTCCTTTTTTACGCGAACCACCTGTAGCAGCCCTTAATCGCGGCTTTTCATCAATATTATCTAAGGCTACCGCACGTTTATCATAACGTCCTTTGTTACCTGGCCGCCCAACCTGAGATTTTGGCTTATCTTGAGTCTTTGGTTTATCAAGATAGGTGCGTTCTTTATCATCACGCCGCCCTTGTGGCTTCGTCACTGTTAAATCTGTTTTTATCCTGGAACCTTGGTTGGCGCCGGATTGAGCAGGTCGATCAACTGGCCTTGGTCTAGCGCCTGGTTGACCGCCCGGTCTTGTACCTTGTTGACCACCTGGTCTTGCACCCGGTTGCCCCCCCGGTCTTGCGCCACGGTCACTCCACCGTTGTGGTCCAGTACCCTTGGAACTGGTTGCACTACCCGGTCTGGGCGCTCCCTGCTGTCTAAAGTCAGCAGACCGGCCTGGCCCTGTTTTACCTCGATCGTAACGTTGGGCCGGACTATTATTTTGGGGAGGACGGTTTTGCTGTTGTTTACTTTGCGGCGGACGCTCCTGGCGACCGCCTTCCTGCTGCGGCCGGCTATTTTGCATCCGATCTTGTGAAGGCCTCTCCGGACGCCCGCCATCGGTCCTATTACCTTGGGGCTGGTTTCGTGGTCTGTCGAACGCTTGACGCTCTTTAAACCCCTCAAAAGTTTTACCTTTCGCCCCCTGGTCGCTTTTTACTTGGGTTTTTTCTCCTTGCACTGGTTTTTCTTCAAAACGTCTGTCCGGTGGACGAGAAGGAACGCGGTCAACTAAGCCAGGGCCACGGTAATAGTTCGTCTCCGAAGTCTTGCCGCCCTTCCTTTGATCACCTTGCTGCCCCCCAGTTTTTCTGGTCTTGTTAAATTCCGTCGCTGATGACTCACTTTTATTCTTCACCTTTTGCTCCTGCGACACCGCTGGCGCAGGCTCAGGTGCCGGTTTCTCATTCTTTGGAGTTTCTTTACGGTATAATCTCAGCAAACGTTCAACCTCACTGTCTTCCAATGCGCTCATATGAGATTTAACGTTTATTCCAATACCACTCAACTTATTTATTATTTCCTTGCTTTCTATGTTAAGTTCTTTTGCTATTTCATGTACCCGTTTTTTTACCATATAATCACCTCCATGATATATACCTTGTACTGAGTACATCTCCCCTTTCAAGTGTTTCAAGTATTATTGCGGCAGATATATTTCCGTAAAACCGTCCCGTTTCCATTTTCGAGCAACAATAATTACTCTCAACGACCGCTAACTTTTATTAATTCCTTTTCCAGAGCATCAAAAACTTCGGAGGATATTGGACTTTTGAGAGCCCTTTCAAGTTTTTTCCCCTTTATGGCTCTTTTTAAACAATCTTCACCAGGACAGATATATGCGCCGCGTCCGGATCGTTTTCCAGTGAGGTCAATCTCAATTGTTTCATCTGGCGTGCGCACTAATCGGATCAACTGTCTTTTGGGCTTCATCTCCTGGCAACCAACACACATCCGCTGGGGTATCCTTTTAACCTTAGGCACCGGACACCTACCCCCTATTTATGCTATTCATCCAGACTATCGTAAACTTCACCGCATTCTTCTGAATATATTTCCTGCATTTGCGACTCGCTCTTAATATCTATCTTCCAACTGGTTAGTTTTGCGGCCAGACGCGCATTCTGTCCTTCTTTGCCTATCGCCAGGGATAATTGATAATCCGGCACAATTACCCTAGCAATTTTCTCCTCATCCCAAACTTCAACAGCCATGACTTTTGCCGGACTCAAGGAACTGGCAACAAACTTTGACGGGTCCGGATTCCATTTTATAATATCAACCTTCTCACCATTCAGTTCATTGACAATGTTCTGTACTCTCATTCCTTTTGGACCAACACAAGCCCCCACCGGGTCGACATTCTCATCTCTTGAATATACGGCTATCTTTGAGCGGGCTCCCGCTTCCCGCGCAATCGCCTTTAGTTCCACGACACCTTCCTGCAATTCGGGAACCTCCAATTCGAAAAGGCGCTTCAATAAACCCGGGTGGGTACGTGAAACCATGATTTGGGGCCCTTTGGTTGTTTTTCTAACTTCAACAATGTACACCTTGATTCTTTCGCCATGACGATAATCCTCACCAGGCATCTGCTCTGAAGGCATTAAGATAGCTTCCGTCTTACCCAGTTCGATCAGTACATTTTTTTGTTCAAAACGCTGAACTGTACCGGTGACTATTTCTCCCTCGCGATTTACGAACTCCTCAAAAACAATATTTCTTTCCGCCTCGCGAATCCGCTGTACAACTACCTGTTTCGCTGTTTGCGCGGCAATACGGCCAAAATTTCTTGGGGTAACTTCTGTTTCTACAATATCGCCCACTTGATAATTTGGGTTTATTTTTTTCGCTTCATCCAGATCAATCTCCAGACGCGGATCTTCCACAAACTCCATTACCGATCGTTGGGTATAAACTTTAAAATCCCCGGTCTCACGCTCAATATGGACCCTGGCATTTTGCAGAGACCCAAAATTCCGCTTATAGGCAGAAAGCAAAGCCGCTTCAATAGCATCCAGTAAGACATCTACAGCTATGCCCTTCTCCTTTTCCAAATCTTTTAAGGCCTCCAAGAATTCTATATTCATCCTACTTCCTCCCCCGCCCAATTAAAGTTCCCCAGCCAGCCGCGCTGATGCAATCTGTTCCAAAGGAATACATAATTCCGTGCCATCTATGTCAATCACTACATTACCCATGCGTGTTCCCATTAGGCGACCGCTAAATTTCTTCCGGCCGTTAATAGGAACAAAAGTGGTAACAACAGCAGATCTCTCCTTAAACCGGCTATAATCCTCTAATTTCTTTATTGGCCTTTCAATGCCGGGTGAAGATACCTCCAACGAATAGGAATGTGATATCGGTACTTTTTCATCAAGCAATCTGTCGATTCTCTCGGAAACAAAACGACAATCCTCGTGGCTGATACCGTCAGGTTTATCGATAAAAATTCGCAGGTACCAACGTCCGCCTTCTTTTAAAAACTCGACATCCACAAGTTCTATACCAGCTTCCTGTACTATTGGTAAAGCTATCTGCTGGACCAGTTTCACAACTTGATGACTTGCCACCAGAAACCCTCCTAAATTATCACTGTTGCTTGATAAGACGAAAGAGTGGGAATTACCCACTCTTTGAAAAGACCGAAATCCATGTGTTCCTGACGAACTACTAATTACTATATCATAAAAGACATATGTTGACAAGAGCTATCTTGTTAGGCTGCTCACACCCGCAACAGCTTTCTCCATAATAAGGACAGCGTTTCTAGCCGATTTAGGTTTACCCAGTGCTGCGGCGGCCCGGGTCATTAGACCTAAACGGCCGGAATCTGTCAGGTACGCTTTAACCTGTCCGGCCATATTCCGTTCGTCGACTCTCACTCCTGCCCCCGCCCCTGCCAGGAATTGCGCGTTTCTCTCTTCCTGTCCCGGCAGCGGATCGATAATAAATACAGGCAGGCCTATCGCCATGGCTTCCGCGCAAGACAAACCACCCGGCTTGCCAATCAGCAAATCCGCTGCCGCCATTAACTCGTGGATGTTGTTGACGTAACCGTAAATCTTTACCGCACAGGATAGATCAGGTGCGATATTTAGCAGTCTATCCCTAAGCGAAGCATTCGTACCGGCAACAACCATCAACTGGCAATCACCAATAGACTCTCCCAGTTCTTTCACTGTAGATTCCAGGTGTCCCATTCCCAGCCCGCCGCCTGTAATTAATATTGCCGGCAGCTCAGGATTCAACCCAAGCTTTTTTCTTACTTCTTTCTTGTCATATCGCCTTTCAAAGGCGGGATCTATCGGTATCCCGGTAGCCCGCGCATTATCCGGTTTAATCCCGAACGCCGCACATTCAGGCTGTAGTTGCTCAGCGCCAATCAGGTAATAATCCACTCCCGGGAATATCCAAAAAGAATGTATGGTAAAATCAGTAATAGTCGCAAAAACAGGCCCCTTAAATATACCTTTCTTTTTCATGTAAGACATGATCCCCACCGGAAAAGGATGTGTGCAAACTATAACTTCCGGTTGAAAATCTTTGATATATTTGACAAGTCTGGGCGCTACCAGGAGGTTTAATATCCGGTTGAATTCAAGCTTGCCGCGTCCTGATAAAGGCTGTCCTTTCTCTGCTTGGCGGTACAAGTAACCGTATATAACCGGACTCATTTTTAGAATTTCCATATAAGTGCCCAAGATTACTTTTTCCAAAAAAGGGCTGGCATAGCGGAAGGTATCCAGAATGGATACCTCTATCTCCGGATAAAGATTACCGGCTGCTTTCTTAATAGCTTCAGCCGCCCGCATGTGCCCGTTACCAACTGTAACCGACAAAATCAGTATTTTATTTAACATATTACAATTTTCCCAACTGATCTAAAACAAAACTTTCCACCCTATCGACAGGTACCATAATCGTTTCACCGGTTTTACGCACCCGTACTTCAACTTGCTCATTCGCTACCGCTTTCGCTCCGACGGTAATCCGCAAGGGGCAACCAATCAGATCAGCGTCCTTAAACTTGACCCCGGCACGTTCAGGCCGGTCATCAATTACTGTTTCTATACCTGCTTCAACCAGCCGGTGATAAACTTTTTCCGCCATGGCCGCCTGGTTCTCATCCTTGACGCTTACCGGCACGACAACAACATGATACGGCGCTATGGCAACCGGCCAGATAATCCCGTCTTGGTCATGGTTCTGCTCTATAGCGGCAGCCATCGTCCTGCTAACGCCAATACCGTAGCAACCCATTATAATTGTCTTTTTTTGGCCGCTCTCGTCAAGATAAGTGGCTCCTAAAACTTTGCTGTACTTATCCCCCAGTTTAAAAATCTGGCCAACTTCAATCCCCTTTGCCTCTTTCAGCGTCGAACCGCACCGGGGACAAGGCTCACCAGCCTGCACCATCCTGATATCAGCAATGATATCAATAGTAAAATCACGAACCGGGTTAACATTAATTAAATGAGTGTCATCCTTATTTGCCCCGGAAACAGCGTTGACTAATGCGGAGATTTCCAAATCCGCAATTATTCTTACACTTTTGAGGTTAACCGGCCCGGCAAATCCAACGCGCGCTCCGGTAATGTCCTGTACCGTGCCCGCCCCGGCCAGCTTCAAATGCAAGCAATGCAAAGCGTTTGACAACTTAATTTCATTGACATCCCGGTCACCTCTGACCAGCGCCGCGACAACTTCCTCTTCCGTCTCATAAAGCAGGGTTTTTATTATCTTTTGCGGCGACACATGCAAAAAGTTTGCGACCTCTTCCACCGTATGAGCGCCGGGAGTCGACACCTCGGCAAGTTGTTTCAGGTCCTCGCCTGTTTTTGTGAGCACATTCGTTAACGCAGCCTTCTCCACGTTGGCGGCGTACCCGCATGATTCCTTCTCACAGAACAGTATGGTAGCTTCCCCGGAATCAGCCAGTACCATAAACTCATGGGTATCACTGCCTCCAATTGCTCCGGAGTCAGCTTCCACAGGCCGGAAGCGCAGCCCGCATCTCCGGAATACCTGGGTGTAAGCGTCGTGCATTTTTTGATAGCTTAATTGCAAGCCTTGCTCATCCCGGTCGAATGAATAAAGATCTTTCATGATAAACTCCCGGCCGCGCAACAAGCCGAAACGCGGCCGCCGCTCATCCCGGTATTTATTTTGAATCTGGTATAGTAAAAGCGGGAGTTGCTTGTATGAGTTTACTTCACTCCGCACCAGCGCGGTAATTATCTCCTCATGTGTAGGCCCCAAGGCAAAATCCCGGTCATGCCGGTCTTTTAAACGGAAAAGTTCGGGTCCGTACACGTCCCAGCGGCCTGACTCCTGCCACAATTCAGCAGACTGGATAATCGGCATTTGCAGTTCCTGCCCGCCATGGCGGTCCATTTCCTCCCGGATTATCTGATTAATCTTTTTTAACACACGTAAGGCCAGAGGCAGGTAAGTGTATACGCCTGCCGCTTCCCGGCGGATAAAACCGGCCCGCAATAATAGCTGGTGGCTGACTATTTCCGCTTCCGCAGGCACTTCTCTTAATGTAGGCGCAAATAACTCTGTCGTTCGCATAAAACTCCTCCAATTCAAGTAGTCAGTAGTCAGTAATCAGTAATCAGTAGTTAGATGTCTATATAGCTTCGTCTTATCATCAGATGGATAATAATAGTAATGAATGGAAATATACCGCATTCAAAAATCTACGTAAGAATATAGACAATGAACCACAAACATGAACAAGTGCGCCTTCTGCCATACCAGTAAGTCTTCAAATGTTTTCGCCCGTTCCCTCATTCTGAATACTGACTACTGACTACTTTGTAGTTACAGCAATTCTACCTCTTTCAACAATTCTTCGACAAGCTTTTCTTCAACTACTTTCCTGATAACTTTACCTTTACGAAAGATAATTCCCACTCCTTTACCGCCGGCAATGCCGACATCAGCCTCCCTCGCCTCGCCCGGGCCGTTAACCACGCAGCCCATCACTGCCACTTTAAGCGGCTTGTCCAGATATTGAAGTTTTTCCTCCACTTCCTCCGCGATCTTTATAAGTTCGATTTGTGTGCGTCCGCAAGTGGGACAGGAGATTAACTCCACACCCTTTTTGCGGATACCCAGCGATTTAAGGATATCAAAACCGGCCCTTACTTCGTGGCGTGGATCCCCGGTTAAGGATACTCTGATAGTGTCGCCGATTCCTTCGTTCAATAATATGCCGATTCCGACAGCGGACTTGATTGTCCCGTAACGGATGGTGCCGGCCTCAGTCACTCCGATGTGAAAAGGGTAGTCCGTTAAACCTGCCAGAAGGCGGTAAGAATCCAGCATTAAAGGAATATCTGAGGCTTTTAAAGACACCTTAATACTGGTATAATTTAAATCTTCAAGCATTCTGATGTGTCTCAAGGCGCTTTCCACCATTGCCGCCGCTGTTACTCCACCGTCCCGCTCAAGCAGTTCTTTTTCCAGCGATCCGGCGTTTACCCCAATCCGGATTGGCAAATTACGTTCTCTGGCGGCCGCCGCCACTTCCTTAACTTTCTCACGTCCGCCGATATTACCCGGGTTTATCCTGAGTCCGTCAACACCTGCCCTGATTGCTGCCAGCGCCAGCCTGTAATCAAAGTGAATATCGGCAATAAGCGGTATACTAATCCCTTTTAGAATAAGTGGCAACGCTTCCGCAGCCTCCCGGTCAGGTACAGCCACCCGGATTATTTCGCAACCTCCGGCAGCCAGTTCATTAATCTGAGAAATGGTGGCGGGAATATCCCTGGTGTCGGTGTTCGTCATTGACTGCACACTAACCGGCGCCCCGCCGCCTACCTGCACCTTGCCGATAAAAACAGGCTTTGTCTGTCTTCTCTTCATCATTGTTGCCCCGGCACCTGGTTAAATACGTATAACTGGAGAATATCATTATAAGTTATAATCACCATCAACAACAGCAGCAGCCCGAGACCCACCAGGTGAATGAAATTCTCTTTCACCGGGTCTACCGGCCGGCCGCCTACCTTTTCCCAGGCTAGAAAGAGAATCCGGCTGCCGTCCAATGCCGGGATCGGAAAGAGGTTAAATAAGCCCAGGTTAATACTTAAGAAGGCTGATAGCTGAAGAAGGAAGAAAAAACCTACCTGCGCAGCTTTACCGATTTCATTGACCACCCGCACCGGGCCGCCGAGTTCCGCCGGCGCTTGTCCGAAAATCATTTTAGCGATAAAGTCGAGGATAGTGACAGTAATCCTGCCGGTCCATTCAAATCCCAGCGCTATAGACGGTATCAAGCCCATTCTGCGGTAACCGGATGCCGACACAACGCCAATTTTCCCCTGGCCGTTTTCATCTCTATAAGTATTTATATCATACTGTTGTTCAATACCACCCCGCGATATAGTCACGGTGATTCTTTCTTCCGGGTGTTCACTTATCCAGGCCACAAGTTTTTCCCATTCTTCCAAGTGTTCTCCATTGATAGCTACAATTTTATCCCCTGCTACAATACCGGCTTTTTCAGCTGGGGAACCGGGAACGACTTCCTTGATCTCGGTTGTTGCGACGGGTAAACCTTGAAACATAAAGACAAAAGCCAATAAAACCACAGCCAGTATAAAATTCATCAGCGGGCCGGCAAAGATAACGGCGACACGCTGGCCCACAGTTTTTTTATTAAAGCCGCGCTCATCATCAACAAAATCTTCCTCGTTCGGGTCCATCCCGGCCATACGCACGAAACCGCCCAACGGTAAAGCACGTATGTTGTAGGAAGTCTCCCCTTTGGGGACGCCAAACAGCTTCGGCCCAAAACCCAGGCTGAATTCATGCACCTTTATACCAACCAGTTTGGCGATGCTAAAATGACCTAACTCGTGGAAAATAACCAGCATGCCGAATACAAATACAGAAGCGATAAAAGTAAGCAACAAAAACACCACCCTGTATATTCATTAGGGACGACCTTTGAGCGTTCAACGTGGTTCCTGTCCGGCCCTCATAATCGTTCGAGCTCTTTCGCCCTCGGGTTCAGTCAAACTAGGCGCTTTGCGCCTTAGACAATTCCCTCATCTATCCTCGGCTCACTCACTCTTTAAATCGGCCTTAAAATCGCCGCTTATGCATGCTCAAAGGTTCCAATTAAATTAGCTCCGGTTTCCCTGGCCCAACTATCAGCCTCCATAATTTCCTCCAGTTCAGGCTGCTTAACCGTCAAATGCTTTTCCATCACTTCAGCTACTATAAAGGGAATTGTCGTGAAAGAAATCCTTCCTTTCAAAAAAGAATCAACTGCCACCTCGTTGGCGGCATTGAACACCGCAGGCATAGTTCCACCAGCTTTGCCGGCTTCAAAAGCAAGTTTTAGCGAAGGAAACCTCCCAGTATCCGGCTTCTCAAAAGTCAACCCCTGCAAACAAGTTAAATTTAGCCTGGGACAACAACCCGGCTGCCGCTCCGGGTAGGTCAGCGCATACTGTATCGGCAGCCGCATATCCGGCATACCCATCTGGGCTATAACTGACCCGTCCAAGAACTCAACTGCTGAATGAATGATGCTTTGCGGATGAATAACAACTTCTATTTGTTCGTAGCTTACCCCAAAAAGCCATTTTGCTTCAATAATCTCAAGCCCTTTGTTCATCATAGTAGCTGAATCGATGGTAATCTTTTTGCCCATTTGCCAGTTTGGATGAAAAAGCGCCATATCAACAGTCACATTTTCCATTTCCTCTTTACTAAAAGTTCGAAACGGTCCTCCCGAAGCAGTTAGAATAATTTTTTCAACCGCCCTTTGCTCTAGCCCATTAAGGCACTGCCAAATAGCCGAATGCTCGCTGTCAACCGGCAGCAGAGCCGATTTCTTTCTAGCGGCCAGCTCCATAACCAGGTGTCCGGCAGCCACCAATGTTTCCTTGTTTGCCAGCGCGACATCCTTACCGGCGTTAATTGCGGCAATAGTCGGGTATATGCCAAGCGCACCGGCAACCGCAACCAGGACAATGTCAGCTTGCGGCAGCATGGCCAGGTTTTCCAGCCCGGACCTTCCCCAGGCTAAATCCGGGGTCTCGTCACAGGCAAGCTCATCTCGTAGATTTTTGAGCTCTTGTTCCCTTTCCAATACAACGACTTCCGGCCGGAACTCTCTGACTTGACTGGCAAGCAGCCGCCAGTTCCTTCCTGCCGCCAACCCCACTACTCTAAACTTGCCGGGCATATTACGGATGACATCAAGTGTTTGTCTGCCTATAGACCCGGTACTACCTAGAATAACAATTTTTTTCATGCTAAACTCCAATAATTATCCAGTTACGTTTATTTTATCTTGATATTCAAAATATCTGATTTAATTGTCGCCTGTATGCCTATAAGTAAGATTGGGCCAAGAATCAAGCCCAAAACACCCATTAATTTTAATCCGGCATACATTGCCACTAGTGTTGCTAAAGGATGCAAGCCAAGACTTGCCGAAACTATCTTTGTTTCAAAAATTTGTCTAACCAATAGTACTATTCCGTATAAAACAGCAAGTTTAATTCCAAAACCGGTATCACCGGCAGCGAAGGACCAGACTAGCCAAGGCAGATAAATGGTTGCTGGTCCGAGAACAGGAATAAGGTCGAAAAAACCTATCAAAAGCCCCATGGTCAAGGCATATTTTGCGCCGATTATGTACAAACCAGTAATACTGATAACAGTGGTTATAGATATAAGAATAGCCTGAGCCCGTAAATAACCCAAAAAAGCCGTAGATATCTCCCGCATAACATTAACAGCTTTTTCTCCCCACGGTTCCGGAATGAAACGCAGCAATAGCTGAACAATCAAATGACGGTCCCGGGCTAAAAAATAAGTAGCCAGCCCGCTCACCACCATAACAGTGAGAGTGCCGGGCACCAATGAGATAAACTGCAGTATGGAATTGACAGCCCGACTGATAAAACCCTGGAGGTTCGCAGTGAGACTGTTAATATTCTGCTCAAGTGAAGAAGTGACATATGGCGGAAGATTCACATAAAAAGTCGTCGCTTTTTCAATCAGATCCTGAAAATAAACCCTTAATTCCGTAGCGATTCCAGGCAGCGAAACGGAAAGCTGGACCAACTCCGCAACCAGTTTCAAGATCACAACTGTAAAAATGACACCGATTCCCCCGAAGACAATAATCATGGCAATTATTGTTGAGACACCGCGGGGTAATTTCACCTTGCGCTGCAAAGCTCCAATAATAGGTTCCATTAAAAAACTAAAAACCAGAGCTATTATGAAGGGCACCAGCACCGGTAATATATACTTGACAGCAGCCAGAACAATTAACAAAGTTATAACCGCGTAAATTAACAAGACCAGTTTCCTTGGCATTTATCAAGCCACCTTAACCGATAATAAAGAGCCGCACGTAATAATAAACAAGGGGAGCGGTAAACAAGGCGCTGTCAAAACGGTCAAGTATACCGCCATGCCCCGGAATTAAAGTGCTGGAATCTTTAAGACCGGCCTGTCTCTTAAAAGCTGACTCAAGCAAGTCACCCACTTCAGCGGCAACTCCCAGCATACACCCTAACAATAACAATTTGGGTAAAGGTAAAAATGGATAAATGATTGCAAACAAATAAGATATAATGACACTTCCTAAAAGACCTCCGGCGGCTCCTTCCAGAGTTTTCTTCGGGCTCAACACCGGAGCGATTCTTCTTTTACCGAAAGCTTTCCCGACAAAAAAGGCGACAGTATCACAGGCCCACGTACCAGCAAACATAAAAACAAGCCAAATCCACCCGTCAGGAAGGGTTCTTAAAAGATAAAAGTAACACATTAAGCCTACATAAAGCGTACCCATAAGGGTACCAGCGATGTCTAACAATGAATAACGCGGATAAAAAGCCACTGTTGCAATTAGTTGCAGGAATAAAATGATAGTGATGGTAGGTCCAGGATATCCATCATGATATAGATATGCCCCGCCAAGTAAAATTAAACCTCCAGCCTGGGCTAGCCAGAAAGACGGTTTTATCCCCAATCTGGACAGCATTTCCGATATTTCTCTCAACCCGAGAAAAACGATTATTCCAGTTAACAGTAACAATGGTAAGCCTGCATGATAAACAGCCAGGATAATCAGGGGCGCACCCACCAAGGCGCTAATTATTCTTTGCAGGAGCACGTCTTCACCAACCTGTCAGGTTGTTATCTATTTTACCCATTAACTTTTTGATTTTAACCCGCCAAAACGGCGCTCCCGCCGCTGGTATTCAACCAGAGCGCGCAACAAGTGATAGCGCCGGAATTCGGGCCATAATGTGGAAGTAAACCAAAATTCAGTATAGGCCAGCTGCCATAGTAAAAAGTTGCTTATCCGGTAATCACCGGAAGGCCGGATTAATAGATCCGGTTCGGGCTGACCGGCAGTATACAAGTGTTCTGAAATCAAATTAGCATCAATTTGACTGGCTTTATAACAACCCTTTTCTATATCTGTAACGATTGCCCGTATGGCGTCAATTATTTCCGTACGTCCTCCGTAGTTTAAGGCTATATTTAATATAAGCCGGTTATTGTCACGGGTCAATTTAACCGCATCAGCCAGGGCATCCCTAGCCGGTTGCGGCAATTCATCCAACCTGCCGATCGGGTTAATGCGTACTCCTTCTTCATTAAGTTCACGCATTTCTTTATTGAGATACTCGACCAGCAAGTCCATCAGAACAACTACTTCTTCCTGGGGCCTCTTCCAGTTTTCAGTAGAAAAGGCATATACGGTTAACACTTGAATATCCAGTTCGCAGCACAACTTAACTATATCCCTGAGAGATTCCATTCCCGCTCTGTGACCGATAGCCCGCAGCAACCCCTGCCTTTGCGCCCAACGTCCGTTGCCATCCATGATTATGGCAATATGCTTAGGCAATCTTTTTTTGTCAATCATATCTAACATTTCCTGTACTCCCGGCCCTGATTCATCAGACTCTTTTTTACGCCAGAAGTTGATAATTCTATTAAACATAGCAATAATGCCCTCCAGGATCGCCGGTTGTACATATTTTACCATATAAACAGCCCCCTCGTACAGGTGAGGGGGCTTATCCGTTACTCTTCAATAATAGCTCCCGTAGGACAGGAATCTATGCAGACACCACAATCCTGACACTTTTCAAGATCAATCTTACAGACATCATCTGCTTCGATAATTGCTTCATTCGGGCAAGAGTCTAAACAAGTACCACATCCCACACATTCGTCAGTTATCTTGTAGGCCACCCTTCACTACCTCCTTTCCTAATATCTTCGAAGACCACTGTCAGCACCATTTTACCTGAAATATATCTATATCGTACGACACGCAGTCTTTCACCAGAAATCCCTTGAACAGGCCGGGTGACTAAAATATCAACAGCCAATCCCAGTTTCTCGCAACGTTCAAGAGCATCATCTAAAGTCAGGCCAACGAGATCAAGACACTCGTTCATCTAAACCTGCATTATCTCCTGTTCTTTTGTTGATAAAAGCGCATCGATTTCTTTAACAAAACGGTCGGTTATTTTCTGGACTTCATCCTGGCTGCGCTTTAATTCATCTTCAGACAACTTGCCCTCTTTTTGAGAAGCTTTAAGCTGCTCATTGGTATCGCGGCGAATATTACGCACTGCCACCCGGCCTTCTTCCGCTTTCTTCTTAATGACCTTCATCAAATCAGCCCGTCTTTCCTGAGTTAGCTGCGGTATGGCAAGCCTTATTACCGCACCGTCACTGGCAGGCGGAATACCTAGATCGGATTTCATAATGGCCCGTTCAATTTCCGGCAAAGAATTTTTATCCCATGGTTGAATAACCAGGAGTCTGGCTTCGGGCACTGAAATATTAGCGAGTTGGTTGATAGGCGTCGGTGTACCGTAGTAGTTGACTGTGATCTTGTCCAATAGCGCCGGAGTGGCCCGGCCTGCCCGCAAAGAGGCAAACTCTTTTTTCACTACCTCAACGGTTTTCTTCATATTGCTTTCAGATTCACTGATTATTTCTTTCGCCATTAAACTCACCCCCGATATAAGTTCCGATTTTTTCTCCAAAGATCGCTTTTTTAATATTACCTTCCTTGTTTAAATCAAAAACAATTAACGGTATCTTGTTATCCATGCATAGCGAAGCAGCAGTAGAATCCATAACACCCAGTCCGCGGTTGATCATTTCTATATAGCTTAGCTCTTTGAATCTTTTTGCGTTTGGATTTTTCAACGGGTCAGAATCATAAACGCCATCCACTTGTTTTGCCATTAAAATAACTTGCGCCTCAATTTCAGCCGCCCGCAAGGCCGCGGTCGTGTCAGTGGAAAAATATGGGTTACCAGTACCGGCGGCAAAAATCACCACTCTGCCTTTCTCCATATGCCTTATTGCGCGCCGCCTGATATAGGGCTCGGCTACCGCCCTCATTTCAATAGCGGTTTGCGTGCGTGTATCCACCCCATGCTTTTGCAGCGCATCATGTAAGGCAAGTGAATTCATCACCGTGGCCAGCATTCCCATGTAATCAGCCGTCGCCCGGTCCATGCCCTTGGCGCTTCCGGCAATCCCACGCCAGATATTTCCTCCCCCAACCACAACCGCCAACTGCACCCTGCATTCCATTACATCTTTGACCTGTCTGGCGATAGTGTTAACCACATCAGGATCTATGCCATATCCCAAAGAACCGGCCAGCGCTTCCCCGCTTAGCTTTAAAACAATACGCCAGTATTTCGGAGAAACCATACGAGGCAAACCTCCATTTAACGCGTTTATTAAATTAAATATATTTACGCCCTATTTATTTATAAATTTACACTATTTACCGGCATTTCGAGTAGCCGCTTCCACTTCAGCGGCGAGATCATTTTGTCTTTTCTGAAGTCCCTCGCCCAGTTCATAGCGGGTAAAACGTCTGATGCTAATATTCTCACCAATTTTTGCAATTTTTTCTGTTAATAATTTTTTAATAGTAACATCCGGATCCTTAATAAAAGGTTGCTCCATCAGACATACTTCTTTATAATACTTTTCTATACGCCCAGTCACCATCTTGTCAACTATTTTTTCCGGTTTGCCTTCATTCAAAGCCTGGGCGCGAAGTATTGAACGCTCTTTTTCCAGCACATCCGCCGGTACATCATCTTTATTAACGTATTCAGGTTTAGCGGCGGCAACTTGCATCGCTATCTCCCTGACAAAATTTCTAAATTCATCAGTCTTGGCTACAAAATCGGTTTCACAATTCACTTCAACCAAGACGCCAATTCTTCCGGCTCCATGTATGTAAGATTCAACCAAACCCTCCGCGGCAATACGGCCGGCTTTCTTCGCGGCAGCCGCCAACCCTTTTTCCCTCAGATAATCGGCGGCTTTTTCAATGTCACCGTTCGTTTCAGTGAGGGCTTTTTTGCAGTCCATCATTCCAGCACCGGTACGCTCCCGAAGTTCTTTCACCAAATTGGCTGATATAGCAGACATAGTCAAGATCCCCCTTTATTTACTTCTTTTACATTTCTATAATATTATATCCAAGTTTACTCCGGAACAATCAAAGAACGAACATGCCGCAGCTGTTCATAAGATTACCAAGAATCGGTTCATGTTCAATTTTTCTTATTTACAAAATAAGGCAGGGGTTTCCTGTAAAAGACATCCCCCGCCTAGTTAGACTTTATTCCGCTAGTTGTTCTCCCTGCTTGCCTTCGAGAACAGCCTCAGCCATTTTACCGGTTAAGAGGCGAACCGCCCTGATTGCATCATCGTTTCCCGGTATGATATAATCCACTTCATCAGGGTCGCAGTTGGTATCCACAATGGCAACAATAGGGATACCTAGCTTGCGCGCCTCCGCAACGGCAATACGCTCCTTGCGGGGATCTACGACGAACAACGCTCCCGGCAGCCGTCGCATATCTTTAATGCCACCTAAAAACTTTTGCAATTTTTCCTTCTCATGCATTAATTGGGCTACTTCTTTCTTGGGGAGAACTTCCAGTGTCCCGTTAGCTTCCTTATTCTCCAGTTCATGCAGGCGGTCAATCCTGCGCCTGATCGTCTGGAAATTAGTGAGCATACCCCCAAGCCAGCGTTGATTTACATAAAACATGCCGCATCGTTCCGCTTCTTCCCGCACCGACTCCTGGGCTTGCTTTTTTGTACCGACAAAAAGAATGGAATCGCCTTCAAGAGAAAGTTGTTTGACAAAATTATAAGCATCCTCGACCTTTTTAACCGTTTTCTGCAAATCTATGATATAGATACCATTACGGTCTGTAAAAATATAAGGAGCCATTTTAGGATTCCAGCGCCTGGTTTGATGCCCGAAGTGAACACCCGCTTCCAATAGCTGCTTCATAGATATTACACCCATCTGATAAACACCTCCCCCCGCTATGGTTTTGTTCCTCCGCTGCCTTCATATCCGGTAAGGCCCTAAATAACCGGGCACCCTTACCTGAATCCAGCAACGTGTGTAATTCACACTAAGCCGTATTCTACCATAAATAATACCCCGGCGCAAGCCGGGGTGATAATATTTTAGTACCCATTAAGCTCCAGTCCGTTATTTTTTCATAGCGCTGAGCTTTTCCAATTCTTCCAGCAGGTGATCGTTCAGAACACGGATATATGTGCCTTTCATGCCAAGAGACTTAGACTCAATAACGCCCGCGCTTTCAAACTTGCGCAAGGCATTCACTATAACAGACCTGGTGATGCCTACCCGGTCGGCTATTTTACTGGCCACCAGCAATCCTTCATCCCCGCCGAGCTGCTCGAAAATATTCTGGATGGCATCCAATTCGGAATAAGACAAAGTGGCCAAGGCAATTTGCACGGCCGCGCGACTACGGGCGTCCTCCTCAATCTTTTTAGCCCGTGACCGGAGTATTTCCAAAGCCACCACAGTTGCAGCGTACTCCCCTAAAATAAGGTCCTCATCTGTAAAGTAGCTGCCGAATCTAGCCAGCACCAGGGTGCCTAGGCGGGAACCAGGGCCGGCGATTGGCACCATGGTAGTGATTTTATTATTAAAGCGGCACGGTTTTTCACTAAAAACACATGCATTGCCCACCTGGCTGAAGTTAGCGGTAGTCTCATTTATTTTCATTAAATTCTCATTATACTCTTCAGGGAACCCACCGCGGCCTTCAACAATCTCTCTCATTATGTCGCAAACCCAATCCTCGAGGTAAGAGTATCCCAGTACTTTGCCACGTTGATCAAGTATGTAAATACTTGCCTCAATATGTTTACTGAGAACACTTGACACAATATTAAAATCTACGGCATGCCCTACTGACTTCAAAACCAGATTATTGATAGCGCGTGTTTTGGCGAGCAAGTTATGCATCCTTGTCGTTATTTCCCCCTTACAAAATATACCGACTCAAATCCTCATTTTTAACCACATCTTCTAATTTTTCTACAACTTGTTGGCGATCTATTTCGATAATCTTATCACTGAGTTCAGGCGCTTCAAAAGACAGATCTTCTAATAGTTTTTCCAAGATTGTATGCAAGCGGCGTGCTCCAATGTTCTCTGTTTGTTCATTAACAGTATAAGCTATTTTTGCGATTTCTTCAAGTGAATTTTTTGAAAATTTAACCGACAATCCTTCTGTAGCCAATAATTCAGTATATTGCTTAATTAGCGCGTTTCTGGGTTCCGTCAAAATCTGTTGAAAATCCTCGCAAGTGAGGCTCTCAAGTTCAACACGGATCGGGAAACGCCCCTGAAGTTCCGGAATCAAGTCCGATGGCTTGGAAATATGAAAAGCTCCCGAGGCAATAAACAAAATGTGGTCGGTTTTAACCGGCCCGTATTTTGTTACAACAGTGGAACCTTCAACAATCGGCAGTATGTCACGCTGCACCCCGCCTCTGGATACATCTGGCCCATATCCTTCCCTACCGGCAATCTTGTCGATCTCATCCAGGAAAACAATTCCATCATCTTCCACCCGTTTTATTGACTGTGTCGTTACCTCATCCATGTCAATCAATTTTTGCGCTTCCTGTTGGACCAGAATCTTTCTTGCATCCTGCACGGTTACTTTACGTTTGTGTTTCTTCTTCGGCAAAAAACCACCGAGCATATCCTGAATATTAACTCCCATTTCCTCCATACCCGAACCTGTAAACACTTCGACCATGGGAGGTTTGTTATCTTCCACTTCAATCTCTAGATACTCATTTTCCAGTTGGCCTTTTGCCAGCTTTTCCTTTAACATATCTCTTTCAAAATCGATCCGTTTAAACCTTTGGTCCTGGCTGCTGTCGCTCTGTTCATTTGGCTTTGCGGCGCCAAAAAGCATTTCCAACGGATTGCGCGGAGGAGTTTCCTGCACCGGATATGGCGCCAGCAGTTCAATAATTTTTTCTTCGGCAATCGCTATGGCTTTACTCTCTACTTCCTTCAGTTTATCCTGTTTGACCATTCTAATCGCTGTTTCCACAAGGTCCCTGATCATACTTTCGACATCCCTGCCGACATAACCCACCTCTGTAAACTTCGTCGCTTCCACTTTGACAAAAGGAGCCTTTACCAGCTTGGCCAGGCGGCGGGCGATTTCGGTCTTACCGACACCGGTCGGACCAATCATTAAGATATTTTTTGGGATCACTTCGTCTCTAAAATCTTCAGGTAACTTTTTACGCCGGTAGCGGTTACGCAAGGCCACGGCTACAGCTTTTTTAGCCTTTCCCTGGCCGACGATGTATTTATCAAGTTCCTCAACAATGCGACGCGGCGTTAGCTCTTCCATTATTTAACCTCCCATATTCAAGTACTCAGAATTCAGCAGTCAGTATTCAGAACATCTCGGAAAGATACTGTTCTCTCATTCTGACTCCTGACTCCTGAGTAGTTACGAAACGTATCATTTTTCAAGTAGTCAGAATTCAGAATATGCCGGAAAGATATACGTTCTCTCATTCTGACTCCTGACTCCTGACTCCTGACTCCTGAGACATTATACTTCTTCAACAATGATATTGTCATTGGTATATACACATATATCAGCTGCTATGGACAGCGCCTCTCTGGCAACTTCACCGGCGCCCATCTGAGTATGCCTGATTAGAGCGCGCGCCGCAGCCAACGCGTAAGGCCCA
>MVQK01000010.1 GCA_002067515.1 Pelotomaculum sp. PtaB.Bin013
GACCGGATTTCCTGAGGTTTCGCTGGCCAGGGAAGCGGAAATGTGTTACGCAACCATCGCCATGGTAACCAACTATGCCGCCGGCATATCACCTACCAACCTTACTCATCAGGAAGTTTTGGACATGATGGTGATGAACAGCGAAAATATCAGAAAGCTTTTGATGCAGGCTGTAGTCTGGATTGATCCGGAGCGCGCCTGTGTCTGTCATCATGCGATAGATCCGTTGCGTTAAGACCAATGTCCTGTCAGAGTTAATTTACACCAAGGAGATTGCTTTATTGGAAACTATGCGCTGGCTTGAAGAAGGTTGTTTGGAACTGCTGGACCAAACCAAACTGCCATTAAAAGTAACTTATTTAAAGTGCCGGGATTACCTTGACGTAGCCGCTGCCATCAAGAGACTGGCAGTGCGTGGAGCGCCGGCCATAGGCACGGCGGCCGCTTACGGGTTAACCCTGGGGGCAATGAATCTGAAAACGCGACAAAAAGAAGAATTCTTATCTGGAGTTAAGGCAATCGCCAGTGAGTTGTCGGCCACCCGGCCTACGGCGGTTAATTTACGTTGGGCTTTGGACAGAATGATTAAGAAACTGCATATAGATGATAATGAAGATGTAAACTCATTGCGGACGGTGCTGCTGGAAGAAGCCAACCTGATTTATCAAGAGGATATTGAGACTAACCGCAAGATCGGCAAACATGGCCAGGCTTTAATACCAAATGGATCGCGCGTTCTTACTCACTGCAACGCCGGCGCGCTGGCCACCGCCGGTTACGGGACCGCGCTTGGCGTAATCAGGGCGGCCCGGGAAGCTGGCAAAAACATCAGTGTTATTGCTGACGAGACCAGGCCCCTTCTGCAGGGCGCCAGGCTGACAGCCTGGGAAATGCTTCGCGAGCATATTCCTGTGACTCTGATTACGGACAACATGGCCGGTTACCTTATGGCCACCCAAAAAGTAGATTTGATTATCGTGGGAGCCGACCGCATCACGGCCAATGGTGACGTGGCCAACAAGATCGGCACTTACAGTCTGGCGGTTCTGGCTAAAGCCCATAACCTACCCTTCTATGTAGCCGCGCCATTGTCCACCATAGACATGAGCCTGGCATCCGGTGCGGAAATCCCAATCGAGGAACGCGATCACACCGAGATAACCCACCTGGATGGAAAATCCGTGGCACCGCCGGGTGTAAAGGCCTGGAACCCTGCCTTCGACGTAACCCCTAATCACCTGGTGACAGCCATCATTACTGAAAGAGGCGTTATATACCCGGCTTACCTGGATAATCTTGACAAAATAATAAATCATTGAGAATTGGAGGAAAATGAACAACATGCCTGATTATATTGTGAGAAATATTAACCTCGCTCCAAGCGGCAGGCTGAAAATAGACTGGGTACGGGCGCACATGCCTGTGTTAAACGCCATCAGGGAAGAATTTGAGCGGGATAAACCGTTTGACGGTTTGCGGGTGGCGTTATCTATCCACCTGGAGGCGAAAACAGCGTACCTGGCTGAAGTAGTCCAGGCCGGCGGAGCGAAAGTTGCCATCACCGGTTCGAACCCTCTGTCCACACAAGATGACGTGGCAGCCGCCCTGGCTGCGGCAGGCTTGAATGTTTACGCCTGGTACGACGCCACCGGCCAGGAGTACAAGGAGCATTTGCTGCATGTGCTGGATACCCGGCCTCAGATAGTAATCGACGACGGCGGCGATTTAGTGAACCTGCTGCATACCGAGCGCAAAGATCAGGCTGCCGAGGTCATCGGCGGCTGCGAAGAAACCACAACAGGCGTCAGAAGGCTGGAGGCGCTCGACCGGGAAGGGAAGTTGCTGTTCCCTATGTTGGCGGTAAACAATGCCTTCTGCAAGTTCCTTTTTGACAACCGCTACGGCACCGGCGAATCAGCCTGGTCGGGGATAATGCGCACAACCAATCTGGTGGTGGCGGGAAAGGTTGTCGTGGTGCTGGGCTATGGCTGGTGCGGCAAGGGTATCGCCATGCGCGCAAAAGGTTTGGGAGCGCGGGTGATTGTATGTGAAGTGGACCCGGTCAGGGCAATCGAGGCCTGCATGGATGGTTATCAAGTAATGAACAGTGAACAGGCTGCCTCACAAGGTGATGTTTTCGTCACAGTCACAGGCTGCCGGGATGTCCTGCGCCAGTCTCATTTCAATAAAATGAAAGATGGCGCCATTCTGGCCAACGCCGGTCATTTCGATGTTGAAATAAACAAGCCTGAATTAACCGGATTGGCGGTGGAACGCCGGCTGGCCCGCCAAAACGTCGAGCAGTATACCCTAAAGGACGGACGCAAAATATATCTGCTGGCCGAGGGGCGCTTGGTAAACCTGGCGGCAGGTGACGGCCACCCGGCTGAGATTATGGATATGTCTTTTGCTATTCAAGCGCTGTCAGCCAGGTATATCAAAGAAAGCGCCGGTAAAATGAGCAAAAAGCTGTATCGTGTGCCGGAAGAGATAGACCAGCGAGTAGCTTATCTTAAGTTAAAATCTTTGGGAATTGAAATTGATCACCTGACCGGTGAGCAATCCAAGTATATGAACGACTGGCAAGAGTAAAGAATTACAGGGGGATTCTGATGGCTGACATATTGATTCAAGGAGTTAGTGTTCTCACCATGGAGGGCTCTGAAGATATCATAGAGAATGGTGATATCCTTATCAAAGGCGACCGTATTGCCGCACTGGGGCCGTACGGTTCGGTTTCCACGGAAGAGCAGGCAAAACGAGTTATTGACGGTTCCGGCAAGATTGCCATGCCCGGTTTTGTTAACTGCCACACCCATGCTGCCATGACTATGCTGCGCAGCTATGCCGACGACATGCCCCTGATGGAGTGGCTTTCTGAAAAAATTTGGCCTGTGGAAGATAAGCTGGAACCCGAGGATATTTACTGGGGCACCATGCTCTGCTGCCTGGAAATGATTAAATCGGGCACCACCACTTTCGCGGACATGTATTTTATTATGGATCAAGTGGCTCTTGCCGTGGAAAAAAGCGGCCTGCGCGCCTGCCTCTCCCGTGGTTTGATTGGCAACGGGCCTAATGCCGGATTGGCTTTGGAAGAAAACATTAACTTCTTTAAAGAATGGAACGACGGAGCCGGCGGCAGGATAAAAGTGATGTTTGGTCCGCACGCTCCGTACACCTGCCCGCCTGAATACCTTAAGCAGGTGATTGAACTGGCTGGTAAATACGGAGCCGGTTTGCATATTCATGTGGCCGAAACAAAAAGTGAGGTAGAACAAATTAATGCAAGCTACGGCAGAACCCCTGTCGGGCACCTTGACAGTGTGGGACTTTTCGAACTGCCGGTGCTGGCCGCCCATTGTGTCCACCTTGACAATGCGGACATCGAGATTCTGGCGCGAAATAATGTCGGAGTGGCCCACTGTCCCGAAAGCAATATGAAACTAGCCAGCGGCGCCGCGCCGGTAGCCGGCCTGCTTGAGGCTGGCGTCTGTGTCGGCCTGGGCACTGACGGAGCAGCCAGCAACAACAATTTAGACATGCTGGAAGAAATGCGCAGCGCTGCCATGCTGCAAAAAGTAAATACCGGTGATCCAACAGTGATGCCGGCCTTTACCGCGCTGAGGACAGCCACCGCCAACGGCGCGCGTGTCCTTGGGCTGGCCGGTGAAATCGGCATGTTGAAAACCGGTATGAAAGCGGATTTGATCTTAATAAATAAACACCGCCCGCACTTCTGCCCGCAACACAACTTAATTGCCAACCTAGTTTACGCGGGCCACTCCACCGATGTCGACACAGTGATAGTCGACGGCAAGATTCTCATGGAAAACAGGCGGGTATTGACAATAGATGAAGAAGAAGTTATGCGCGAAGCACAAATAAGGGCAGACCGGCTGGTCGGATAATTACGGAATCACTTTGGTTAAAGGATATTCAATGATATCCTGCGCACCGGCCCGCTTTAACGCGGGAATAAGATCCCGTACTTGCATTTCCTCCAGAATAACTTCCACGGCAACCCAGTCACTGCGAACCAGTTGTGATATAGTGGGCTGTTTCATCGCCGGCAAGACATCAAGAATAGTTTCAAGCATAGCGCCGGGCACATTCATTTTCAGCCCGACTTTGGACCGGGCACGAAGCGCCCCCTGAAGAAGGACGGCTAAGCTCTGCAATTTTTCCCTTTTCCATGGATCTTCCCATGAACTGCGGTTTGCGTGCAGTTTGGTGGTTGATTCAAGAATGGTGGCAATAATTCGTAAATTATTGGCTTTCAGCGAACTCCCCGTCTCGGTTATGTCAGCTATGGCATCAACCAGATGGGGCACTTTTACTTCTGTCGCGCCGTAAGAATACTCGATTAAAGCTTCGACGCCGTTTTCTTTTAAATACTTTTGGGTCACCCGGACTAGTTCTGTGGCAACACGTTTGCCATTAAGATCAGATACGCTTTTAATGTCGCTGTTGTCAGCCACAGCAATGACCAGGCGGATCGGATTTGGTGTATTCTTAGCATACACCATATCGGCAACCTCCACCACATCCGCCTCGTTTTCCATGATCCAGTCCAGCCCGCTTATCCCCGCATCAAGCACTCCTTCGTAAACATAGCGGGGGATCTCCTGCGCCCGCATCAGCACTATTTCCAATTCGGGATCATTTACCGCCGGAAAATAGGAACGGCTGCGGACGGATATATTAAAACCAGCCTGTTTAAAAAGTTGAAAGGTAGCCTCCTGGAGACTGCCTTTTGGTAAACCGAGACGCAGTTTCAAGTTATTATCCTCCTCCGGTATTTGCTTAAAACTGAACCTATATTGTAAAAGTATATCTTCCGTCTACCGGAGTGTCAATACAGACAGTCTGCTCATGGAAGCTGCGGAATCAACAATACCTGTCCGGGAAAGATTAGATCAGGGTTGGTAATGCGATTCGTCTCGACCAATATGCTTACTGTCGTATGGTAAATAGCTGCAATTGCTTCCAGCGTTTCACCGGTTTTGGCCTCATGCAGCAAGAAACCCTCAGGCACCAAACGCCACACTTGCAGGCCGCCGTCCGCGGTTCCCAGCCCGACAAGGCACTCTTCGCTTATAGCAAGATCGTTTACAGGATTGCCTATAAGCACCGTCCAGTCAGGGCTGCTGTTTTCAACCGGAGCCCTGTATCCGAAAAGATAACCTTCCGGAGTACCCGCCAGTAACGTCTCCGCCTCTTCACCCGTCAACTTGCCTGCCGTAAGCGCAGTTATATTGCTGCCCAAGTTATCGGAGTTCAGCACCGTTCTTAACTCCTCGTTAACTTCTATAATCCTGAATATACCGTCTTCGCCACCCCAAACCAGTTCATCCCCCGGAGCAGGCCTTAAATGACCGGCAGTCATCGAACTCACCCTGGCCGGCAGGTTTACTTGCGCGGGTCCTTCCGCAAACCCCGCTTCAGTATAATACAAAGTCAAAAGCCCGGAAGTACCGTCGTTTTTATAAGCGGCTACAATCGCCGGTGTCTCTGCCTCACCCCTCGACAGGACGGCTACTTTTTGAGCCGGTCCCGGCAATACCCTGATGGCCAGCAGCCCTAATTGCTGCGAAGCGGCAGCTTGCCCTAGGGTTTGGTAAAAATACAGCGCTTGCTTGCCTTCAGACGCGGCAATGACAGTCTCACCGGTATCACTGCTCAGAACCGCCGTTGTCAAATCAACAAAACGGGCGCCTGGCTCGGCTTCATACTCCCATATTTTAACAATAGAAATCTGCTCATCAACTGTCCCTTCACCGTAAACAATCACTCTGTCTTCCGTTCCCAAAATAATTTTGTCTATGCCTTGGTACCGTAGTCCCACTGCCAGACTTAAAATTGTTGTACCTACATCTATCACAGCATCAAGATTATAGCTCTGATTCAAAGGAGAGAACAGATATATTTTACTACCGGCAACGGCCACAAGATTAATCCCATTACCGGTTATTCTACCCCACCCGACATGGACGGGACCATCAAGTCCTTTTCTGTAAAATATTACTTCTGCCTGAACTAAAGGCATGCAAAATCATCCTTAATAAAAAATTGTTATAATACCGCTAACCTGCTTTAAAAATCAAGCTGTCTTCCTTACTCTCCACCATCTCATCAATCTTTTTTAAAACAACCGATCCGTTAACGATCTCGATCGATACTTCACAGCCAGCTTTTAAGCCAAGCAGCTTCATTGTTGAACGAGGTATTGTTATCTGGCCGTTCGGAGTCATACCCGTTATTATTGTCATCTTCCATCTCCATCTCCTTGTTGCAAATAATTCATGCCTGCCATATTATTATAGGGTAGCTAAAAATTAATAACTAGGGGGTATTATTGCAGGAATTTGTCAATATCTGACGAATTATCTGCTAATATTCGACAACAGAAAAACATATTTCAATAAATCACCTAAATATTGAATCATTACAATATGGTGTACGACAACGATAATAAAACCCAACAATATAAGGGGTGTGATATAATGACGATTTCTAAAAAGATTAATACACTACTTACAAACGCATCTTTTATCAGGAAGATGTTTGAAGAAGGAGAAAGGTTGCGGAAACAGTTCGGGGATGAGAATGTTTATGATTTTTCTCTAGGAAACCCGGATGTTGAGCCGCCAAAAGCATTTAAGGAAGCATTAAAAAAGATCGCGCTGGAGCCAATAACGGGCATGCACCGCTACATGAGCAATGCGGGCTACCCTGAAACACGCCGGGCTGTTGCTGAAGCGCTGGCGGAACAATGCGGTCTTTCTTTTAAAGAGAATCATATTGTTATGACCTGTGGAGCCGGCGGAGCGTTAAACGTCGTGCTCAAAACCATTCTCGATCCTGGCGACGAGGTTATTATTCTATCGCCCTTCTTTGTGGAGTATAAGTTTTATATAGACAATCACGGTGGAGTTTTCAAGGAAGTTAAGACTACCGATGAATTCGAGCTTGATTTGAACGCCATAAACACAGCGATATCGGCAAATACCAAAGCAATTATCATTAATACTCCCAACAACCCCACTGGCGTGGTTTACGGTGCCGGTTCACTCGCGGATTTGGGAAAATTGCTCGAAACCAAGGAAAAAGAAATTGGACACGCGGTTTTTGTCATATCAGACGAACCTTATGCAAAAATCACTTACGACGGCACCACCGTCCCCAGCGTTTTCAAGTATATCAAGAACAGCGTCGTAGTCACATCCCATAGCAAAGACCTCGCCCTGCCAGGAGAACGGATCGGGTATGCTGCTATCTCTCCCAAAATTGATCAGGCGGACCTGTTAATGGAGGGGCTGGTTTTTTGCAACCGCACTCTCGGATTCGTCAACGCCCCGGCGTTAATGCAGCACCTCGTGGCCGGACTACAGCATGAAAGTGTCAACATCGCCGAATATCAGGAAAAAAGAGATCTCCTGTATGACAATTTAACTGCCATGGGTTTTAAAATGATTAAGCCGCAGGGGGCTTTTTACCTTTTCCCGCAATCCCCGGTAAAAGATGACGTGGAGTTTGTCAGAATCGCTCAAAAACATAATATCCTCGTAGTGCCGGGCAGCGGTTTTGGCACACCAGGGTACTTCCGCATCGCATACTGTGTCAGCAAACAAATCATCTTGAGATCGCTACCAGCGTTCCAGGCTTTGGCCAAGGAACTGGGAATACATCCCTAGCATAATCTTGCTTCGAAATATTTTGATATAAAAAGCAACCTCCTAGGCGGTAAACCAACGGAGGTTGCTTTCGTGTCAAGACTTCTTCCCATCTTTTTCAAGCAGCGATAAGGCACGCTCGGCCAGTTTATACTTTTTAATTTTGCCTGAGCTTGTAAAGGGCAGCTCTGATGAGGATGTGAAAAAAATATGGTGCGGGATTTTAAAGCGAGCCAGTTTACCCTTACAGTATCCGACAATTTCCCGCCTGGTGGATTCTTCACCCGGTTTTAATTCAATAAATGCCACGCCCACTTCACCCATATTCCGGTCAGGGACCCCCAACACATAAACTTGATTGACTTTAGGGTGAGTGCTGATGACTTCTTCAACCTCTTTGGGCGAAACGTTTTCACCGGATATTTTATAGATTTCCTTACTGCGCCCGGTTATTTGGAAAAGACCGTCCGGGTGGATTATTCCCAAATCACCTGTTCGCAGCCAGCCATCCTTGTCGATCAATTCAACGTTTTCCTGCGGCCGCTTGTAATAACCCCTGGTCACCATGTTGCCGCGGCAAACCCACTCCCCCTCTTCGCCTGGCGGCAGTTCCTTACCGGTAAAGGGGTCAACCACTTTATATTGAATATTGCGGTTGCCGAACTCCGGCAAACCGCTACAGTTGGCCATCACGAGCCGCCCCACGCGGGTAGCCATAACCTCCACCGGGTCGCCTGGCGAGGTTATTGTACTGGCCCCGGAAACCTCGGTCATACCGTATCCGGCGCACATTTCCTGCAAATTCAGTTCATCGACAGCCCGCTGCCAGAGAGGCACCGGCGCCGGCGTGGCGCCGCACATCGTGGCATGCAGAGAGCTAAGATCATGTTTTTTTAAATCCGGGTGATTGAGCACAGCGAGGAGAATCGACGGGACACAAAGAAAATCATTGGCACGGCTTTTCTCCATTAATTCCAACGCCTCACGGGGGGTGAACTGCGCATGCGTAACTATCGCTCCGCCAACAAAAGTGACGACAAGTAGACCTAACTCATATGCAAATATATGATAAAGAGGCAGCGGAAAGTAAATCCGGCGGCCGTCTTCAACAGCGCGGGTAAGACACGCCGCGTATGAGCTCCGCAAAAGCATGTCGTGGCTCATCATGGCGCCTTTGGGCAGGCTGGTGGTTCCTGAGGTGTACATAATATCGCAAATATCATCGGGATATTCAGTGGCTTGCCGCACACGCTGCAATTCATCGGGCGATATGCCCTCGCCAAGCCTGTACAAATCGTTAAAACTCATCAGATCGTCATATATACTGTCGTTTGCTGAAAAACATATAACATTGCGCAATCGAGGCAAAGCGGCACAAGAAACGTTAATACCGTCAGGTTGGACGGTCAACTCACTGCATATCCTGCCAATAATATCTACATAGTTGTTTTTACCAAGAGAATCATTAAATATTAACGCCACAACGTCCGAATCTTCCAATAAAAAGGCCAGTTCACGTTCGAGCAGCATTGTGTTAAGCGGCACACAAACAGCCCCGATTTTCGTCAGGGCAAGTTTGCTAATAATAAACTCAGGGTAATTGCCCATTAATAGGGCGACATGTTCACGCGGCCTGATTCCCAGCGCCAGCAATCCCCTTGCCAGCAAATCGGACCGCTCCTGCATCTCCGCATATGTATATTCCTTCTCTAAGGTGAACACCAGGGTCCGGTTTTGATATTTCTTTACCGCCTCATCAAAATGTCCGGCTATAGTGCGGCGCGGCCAGACAGGGTAAGCGTCGAGCAGCGCCTGCACACGGTCCTGAACAGACTTCACTAAACTCCCTCCCTGCACAATAACCCCATACTTTGGTCCCATGCTGATAATTCTATATACCACCCCCCTCACCTAAAGTACGGTATAGTTCGTCCCACAATTCAGGATACTTCTTTGCTAAATTAAACGGCTTGCCCCGTTCATCCACAAAAGCGTGGTTTGTGCTTCCTTCAGCCGCGACGGTGTTGTCTTCTTTCAAAATGCGGTAAGTAAAAGTAATCCTGGTCCGGGTTAATGAAGCTACGCTAGTTTCAAGGAATACTTTTTCCACAGGCCGCAACGATAATCTATAACGGCAGAACGCGTCAATAACCACCAATTCGATGCCATGGTTATGAAAGGTGGCCATATAGGGCAATCCCGCTTTTTCTAAAAAAGCTATACGACCGTCCGTAAACCAATCAAAATACTTCGCGTAATAAGTTATCCCGGCAGCATCGCAGTCACCCCAGCGAACGGTAAACTCCACCCGCACAGTCGCATTGTCTTTGTAATCCTTACCAGAATTCATTGCCACTCTTCCCCCAAACTATATTTATTATTACTATTAAGGTATTCAGAATTCAGCAGTTAGAATCCAGAATATTTCCAGACAATAAACCATTCTCTAATTCTCTCATACTGACTCCTAACTCCTGAGATCAATATATAACGGTAAAGAACCATATTATCATTAACACTTCCACCGCCAGTTTTAAAATGGTTCCTCCCAGAAATCCAATTAAAGTGCCGATCCCGACCTGGAAAGCTTTATTCAGGTCACTTTTACGATATAGTTCCCCTGCTACCGCACCAATAAATGGACCGAAGATTAGTCCAAACGGGCCCAGCAGCAATATACCTAAAATACCGCCGATGACACTTCCCCAAACCGCTGCTTTCGATCCTCCATATCTTTTTACACCCCATACACCGGCTAAGTAATCGATTAAAAAAACTAGTGCCACAACCAACCCTTGACCAGCGAAGAAGAGCCACGACATGTTGTTAAACTTAACAAAAATACCGTATATCAACATCCCCAACCAAATTAATGGCGCTCCGGGTAAAACAGGCATTATGGTACCGATGATCCCGGCAGTAAAAAAAACAACTGCTATCACTATTCCAACCAAAGACATAGTTAAATTATCCTCCCTATAACGCTTACCCTGTTACTATTCATGCTTTCAGAATTCAGTAGTTATAATTTAGGATACTCGGGACAATAAACCGTTCTCTCATTCTGGCTACTGAATACTGACTACTGAATACTAACCCCAAAGTAGTTGCCCACCTTAATATTATACAACAAAATAAGCCACTTTAAGTGGCGTATTTTGTTACAACCCCAATTAGTTCTCTGTTAGCCCGGTTACACAACCGCGTGAATAATCTTAAATAACATCATTCGTTACACTTAAGTTCTTTAATGTACGCCTGCGAATGATTCCTTCCACACGTCCCGCCGTTTTTCTCGCATAGTTTTCCGCGGAAATACAGGTCCTATTGCGCAAATGTTTATTAGCCCTGGATAGAGCTAATAACGCCAGTGTAGCTGCTCCGATTCCGGCTATGGTGCGATAAGAAAGCATTATTTAACCCCCCAAAATTTAATTGACAATTTCTATCATTAATATCTTTACCTGGCTGCTTTAAAATATTCAAATAATATATGAATACATATTGTAACCGGATCATTATATATGATTTAACGTTTATTAGTCTCGTAAGGGAATTTTCTTGACAGTTTACAACAAAATAAATAGAATTAAAAAGAATTCAGTCAAAAAACACTGAAAGCGAGATATTTATGGAAAACAATTTTATCCAACAAATGTTAGTAGATTTTTACAGAGAATTAGATCTGATTTCACTACCGGAAAACGCCGTTACTTTTACTTCAGCCTCCTCTGAATCCTTGAATAATTTACATAAGAATACCAGCCCTCTAATCAATATTTACCCTCCACGAGTAAATACTATTGTTTTTTTTAACATCTTGCGCCAGGTCGCTGGTTTAATCAAAAAAACACATCCTAACACAGTATCGGAGATCGTTCAAATAGAGTCCGCGCTGCCGGTTGATCCTGCCGATCAAGAATCATTTGTAGCAAAAGCGTTTATCCCGGGGATTAACCTGCTGGCAAATCTTCAACAAGACCTTCCAGCCGATACATTCGGTTTATTACTCAATCATACTGTTAAATTATTTATGCGGCAGTACGTGGAAAAGGTGTTGCCCTTATGTGACCTTGAACATTGGTATAAAGGAAACTGCCCGGTATGCGGAGGTCGCCCTAATTTTGCTTTGCTTGAAAAAGAAAGTGGCGGGCGATATTTGTATTGTGGATTTTGTGAAATAAAATGGCGTTTTCAGCGTCTGGGTTGCCCATTCTGTAACAGCAACGAATCTCAATTCATTACTGTTGAAGGAATGGACAAATACAGGCTATATATATGTGAAGAATGCCGTGGTTATATCAAAACCATTGACGAGAAAAAAGCAGGGGAAGAACCGGTTAATTTATTTTGGGAAGATATTAATACAATTGGTCTTGATTTGCTGGCTGTCAGTGAAGGCTACTTCAACAAACAACTCGATCAACCACCGGCAAACCTTTGAGAGACTATGAAAAATAATATTATCCAGCAGGATTTTCAGCTATTTATGTCGTATACACAATATAGACATGGAAAGGAGGTCATTAATAATGCCGCACATTGGAGCACCGGAGTTAATTTTAGTTTTAGCCGTGACTCTTATTATTTTTGGACCCGGTAAACTACCGGAACTGGGCAAGGCTGTGGGCAAAACCATCAAAGAATTTAGACGTTCATCAAATGAGATCATGGATGAGGCGGGATCAGCCAAAGCAATGGCGGAACAAGAAGGACAACAGGCTGTTAAAGCGGTGAAAAGTTAAGAACAGTAACATAAGCGGGGGAAAATAAAGTGGCTAAAAAAACCGACGAAATGCCTATGTTGGAACACTTGGAAGAATTACGTCGGGTTTTAATTATTTCTATTATTAGCACAACTGTACTAGCTGTGGTCGCTTATTTTTTTTGTGACCGGTTTCTGTCGGTATTGCTGGAACCATTGACTAACGTGGGACAGAAAGTTTATTTTACCGGGGTAACTGAAGCTATTTTTGTCAAGATAAAAATGTCTTTTTTTATTGGTTTTCTGGCCTCTTTGCCAGTTATTTTATGGCAGGTCTGGAGTTTTATCATCCCCGCTCTCAAAAAAAATGAGAGGGTATATTTTACCCTCTTTGTTTTAATTTCATTTATTAGTTTTGTCGCTGGTGTAGCTTTTGGGTTTTGGGGCGTATACCGCTTAGGCGTCACTTTTTTGCTGCAATTCGCCGGACCTGAAATGGCTCCGATGCTGACCATCGACAAGTATATTTCTTTTACTATTGGCTTTTTATTACCATTTGGTGTTATTTTTGAGTTTCCTTTAATAAGCTATTTCTTAGCCAAGATGGAGCTAATTAAATACAGATTCTTAGCCAAAAACCGCCGTTACGCAATACTGGCCATCGTGATTCTGGCAGCTGTAATAACTCCAACACCAGATATAATAACTTGCTTGATCGTGAGCGGCCCAATGTACTTGCTTTTTGAATTGAGCGCAATAATTGTGCGCTTAGTTGAGCGGGGTATTGCCCGGAAAAAGCAGCGGCAACAACTTGCTGAGATCATATAAACAAAGCTGTGGTAACTTAAAAATACATAAATTCCTAAATGTATGTTTGTTGCCCCTTGAAAGAGAGGTGGGAGTTGCAACCAATTTTTCTATGGTTAGCCGGTTTGTTTAGTTAGTCTGCTAGTTGTTTTTTAAGAAGGAGAGGTTATTTTTTCAATTTTACGTAAGGGGGGGATTAGGTATTCCAATGGATAAACTTAGTCGCCGTGATTTCTTAAAAATTTTTGGACTAGGTACAGCTGGAACAGCCCTGTTTGAAGGGATAAACGCCGTTCCGGCAATGGCTAGCACTGCTGAAGGCAACCGACCCACTTTTGATCCGGGGCCGCTAAAAATAAGAAAGGCAAAGGAAACGGCTTCTGTTTGCGCTTTTTGCGGCTGTGGTTGCGGTCTTATTGTTTATTCAGAAGGTGACAAGGTAATAAACATTGAAGGTGACCCGGACAACCCAAACAACGAAGGTTCCATGTGTTGTAAAGGTATTGCTCTTGGTGACGCCAATACCATTGTGGACAACAATCGCCGGCGCAAATTAAATGACCGGCGGATCACGGATGTGCTTTACCGCGCTCCGGGAAGTAAGGAATGGGTAAAGAAAGACTGGGATTGGGCTCTCACGGAAATAGCCAAGAGGGTCAAGAAAACCCGTGATGAAAGCTTTGAAGTCAAAGACGAAAACGGGGTCACGGTAAACCGTACCCAGGCAATTGCCCACCTGGGCAGCGCGTCTTGTGACAATGAAGAAAACTACATCATGCATAAGTTCTTGCGCTCGCTGGGGGTCGTCAACCTAGACCACCATGCCCGTCTCTGACACTCCTCCACCGTGGCCGGTCTGGCCAATACGTTCGGCAGGGGAGTAATGACCAACAGTTTCACTGACTACAGAAACACAGATGTGTTTTTAATCATCGGGGCCAACCCCGCTGAAAACCACCCACAGGTCATGCGCTTTATGGGTATGGCTGTGGAAAAAAGAGGCGCCAAAGTCATTGTTGTTGACCCCAGGTTCACGAAAACAGCAACCAAGGCAAACATTCACGCCCCAATACGGCCTGGGACTGATATAGCTTTTCTTTACGGCATGATGAACTATGCTATTGAAAACAACCTTTACTTCCAAGATTATGTAGTGAACTACACTAACGCCTCATTTTTAGTTAACCCCGAGTATAGTTTTGCCGATGGAGTTTTTTCCGGCTTAACGGAAAAAGACGGGAAATTCAGCTACGATACAAGCAAATGGCAATATCAAATGGACGGGGATAACATCAGGAAAGATCCCACTTTACAGGATCCGAACTGCGTCTTCCAAATCCTCAAAAAACATGTTTCTCGCTATGACATAAAAACAGTTTGCAATATTACCGGTACTCCCGAAGATACTTACAAACAGGTTTGTGAGCTTTACTGTTCAACAGGTAAACCTGACAAAGCCGGCAATTTAATTTACGCCATGGGCATAACCCAACATACTTACGGCGGACAAAATGTGCGGGCAACCGCCATGCTACAACTGTTGCTGGGCAACATCGGCATCGCCGGCGGCGGAGTCAACGCGCAGCGGGGCGAATCAAATGTTCAGGGATCTACCGACATGGGCATGCTCTACGGTAACTATCCCGGTTATCTAAACGCTGCTAGCGCGACAACTCACCCGACTCTTAAAGATTACCTGGAAAAGGAAACACCCAAAACAAGTTTCTGGACCAACAGGCCGAAATTCTTTATCAGCATGTTAAAGGCATGGTACGGGGATAAGGCCACTAAAGAAAATGATTTCTGCTACGATTACCTGCCCAAGCATACCGGAAAAGACCACTCGCACATGGCTATTTTCCAGGCAATGTCGGAAGGGAAAATCAAAGGGTTCTTTGCCTGGGGACAAAACCCGGCAGTTGGCGGGCCACTGGCTTCAGCATCCCGCAAGGCTATGGAAAAACTGGACTGGATGGTTGCTGTCGACTTATTTGAAACTGAAACGGCCTCCTTCTGGAAGCGTCCCGGCGCAAACCCCGCCGATATCAATACAGAAGTATTTCTGCTGCCAACAGCTTTTTCTTACGAAAAAGAAGGAACGGTGGCCAACAGTTCGCGCTGGATCCAATGGCGATGGAAAGCTGTGGAACCGCCCGGACAAGCTAAGAGCGACCTATGGATAGCGAATGCTATCAGAAGCGCTGTTTATAAAGAATACCAGTCCGGCGGCAAGTTCCCCGACCCCATCACAAACATGGTCTGGGACTACGATATGCATGGACATGACGAACCGGATATTATGAAGATAGCGAAAGAAATGAACGGTTATGTTGTGGCAAACGGCAACGTCCTTGATTCTTTCGCCAACCTTAAGGATGACGGTTCAACAGCCTGCGGTGTCTGGGTCTTCACAGGCTACATGTATGTTGACCCGGTGTTGAAAGTACCTGCCTGTCAAAGACGCAGCCGGGAAGATAAAACCGGTCTCGGCCTATTCTCCAAATGGTCTTTTGCCTGGCCGGTTAACCGTCGTATTGTGTACAACCGCTGTTCAGCCGACCCGGCAGGAAAGCCCTGGGATCCGAAAAGAATGCTGGTGTCCTGGGACGGCGCCAGCTGGGTCAATAACGACGTGCCTGATTTCGGCATAAAGGACGCCGCTACGGGTGCTGTTATACCACCCGATAAATCGGCGGTCAACTCCTTTATCATGAACACTGAGGGATCGGGGCGGTTGTTCGCTCCTACCGGCATGAAGGACGGGCCTATGCCTGAACACTATGAACCGGTAGAAAGTCCGGTAACAAATATTATGAGTAAGCAACAAAACAACCCGGTCGCCACAAGGTATAAAGGAGACTTTTCCAAGCTGGCGCAAACTGCCAGCCAGGAATTCCCGTATATAGGCACTACCCACCGTATGGTCGAACATTATCAGAGCGGTGCGGTAACCAGGAACTGCCCGATGCTTGCCGAGCTGATGCCGGAAATGTTTGCCACAGTTTCAAAGAATCTGGCAAGCAAGATAGGGGTTAAACCCGGTGATATAGTATCGGTCAGTACGGCCCGCGGTGAAATCAAGTGCAAGGTAAATGTTATGCCTATTCTAAAACCGCTGAAAGTTAACGGTAAAGAAGTGGAAGTTATTGGGTTGCCATGGCACTGGGGTTATCAAGGACTAGCTCCCGGCAGCACGGCGAACGATTTAACCCCCTGTGTCGGTGACGCCAACACAATGATTCCAGAGTATAAAGCTTTTCTCTGCAATATAACAAAGAGCGCTGTTTAATAATACAAATACACTAAGCCTTAATTCTTAGTAGAAACTGGAGGTGTGAGGATGTCAAAGGGTGTATTGGTGGACGTTTCCAGATGCATCGGTTGCCGGAGTTGTATGGTTGCCTGCAAAACGTGGAACGACTTACCGGCCACTAAAACCGAATTTACGAATAACTGGGACGCCCCTGGCAAAACGGACGCATACAACTGGACTGTAGTGAACTACCATTTAATCGAACAGGGCGATCAAGTTAAATGGCGTTTTGTAAAAAGACAATGCATGCACTGTGATGAACCCGCGTGTGAGTCGGCGTGCTTCACCCACTCATTCGTCAAAACCAAAGAAGGCGCGGTAATCTATAAGCCAACCGAATTAAATCAGGATTATTGTGTAGGTTGCCGTTACTGTATGGTTGCCTGCCCGTTTGGAGTACCTTCTTTTCAATGGGATAAATCTCTTCCTTATGTGCAAAAGTGCCGGTTTTGTTATGACCGCATGAAAGAGGAAGGATTAAAACCTGCCTGCGTGACCGCTTGCCCGACTGGCACCTTGAAATATGGTGAAAGAGAAGAGTTGCTTAAAGAGGCATGGCAGAGAATTAACAGTAATCCCAACTATATCAAACGGGTATACGGTGAAAAAGAGTATGGCGGAACATCCTGGCTTTATATTTCTGATGTGCCTTTTGATGAAATCGGCTTAAAAACCACGGCATACGGAAAACCTGTCTCCGAGAAGTCTATTCCATCTTATACCTGGAATGTGCTTAAATGGACGCCATATATCTTTGTCGGTTGGGGCGCCATCCTGACGGCTTTGAATTTCTATACAAAGAGACGCGACGAAGTGCATCATCATGAGGATATGTATGAAGCAGTCAATACTATTGAAGAAAAAAAAGATGAGTAAATCTTTTTAAATGGAGGTGATATTAAAATGCAAAAGAGCTGGAGTTTTAAGCTTACTCCATTCAGGTATTTATTGATTGGTTTAGTCGGTATTGCGATTGTAGTAGCCCTGGCACGTTTAGTATTCGGGCTAGGCGCGGTAACCAACTTAAGTGACGAATGGCCTTGGGGTCTGTGGATCGGATTTGACCTGCTGTGCGGTATCGCCCTGGCGGGCGGCGGCTTCAGCACGGCATTAATTGTTCACGTATTGCACAAAGAAAAGTATCTGCCAATTGCCCGCGCCGCGCTGTTAACCTCGTTGATTGGTTATGTAATTGCCTTGGTGAGTCTATTGATGGATATCGGGAGATGGACAAACTGCTGGCGTCCCTTCTTTTACTGGGGTTTCCACTCGGTGCTGTTTGAAGTGTTTTGGTGCATTTCGCTTTACACCACAGTGCAAGTATTAGAGTTTGGGGATATATTCTTTGAAAGAGTAAAAATCGGCCCTTTGAAGAACATTTTAAGCAAGGCCATGGTTCCTTTAACAATCCTGGGTATTGTATTACCCACTTTGCACCAGTCGTCACTGGGTTCGCTTTATATTGTAACAGTAGACCGGCTTAATCCGTTATGGTGGTCTATGATTATACCGTTCTTCTTTGTCTGGTCTGCCTTCTTCCTGGGACCGGCGATGGTGACTATAGAAGGAACGCTGGCGGCAAGAGCCTATAACAGAAAACCGGAAACGGAGGTATTTTCAAGCCTCACTAAAGTTACCATGTGTATGTTGATTGTCTACTTTATTGTTAAAATGATTGACTTAAACTACCGCGGCGTATATTCCATGGCTTTTAACGGATCTTTCGAAAGCAACATGTTTTTAGTGGAAATGATTGTATTTGTTCTGGTTCCCATCTTTATGTACGCGATACCCGCTATCCGCAACACGCAATGGGGTGTTTTCACCGCATCAGTTTTAGTAGTTGTAGGTGTTGTGTTCAACCGCATGAACGTGGTCTTTACAGGGATGGCTCAAAGCGCGGGCGGCCATTACTTCCCCAGCATCTGGGAATGGCTGATTACTTTAGGCATGTGGAGCGCTTTAGCTTTAGCCTACTTGTTTGTGGTAGAAAACTTCCCGATTTTGGTTAAAGAAGATCATGAGCAAGAAGGTTTATCTTCCGGGAAAAGTGTTTCAACAGGCAGAAGCGTGGAAGCGTAACACAGAATAAGCTAAAAAAACAAGTGGAGCTTTGACCCCACGATGCCCCAAAATTGTAACTCAAATAGTAATCCCGTACCACTTTGATAGTGATGCGGGATTTCTTTTTGAATCTTCATTGGGATTTGAGTGTTTTACCGTTAACCTTTTAACAAGGCCTCTTTTTCCTGAGTAACTTTTGCAACTTGAACATCCTCTTCTTTTACTTCTTCTTTTGCCACTTCTTTTGCCACTTCTGTTACATTTTCTAATTCACTAAAGCTGGTCAGCGAAGCTCTTCGAAATTCATTTATCGTTTTACCCAACGACTTGCCGATTTCAGGTAATTTGCGCGGGCCAAAAACTACCAGTGCGATAACTAAGATTAATAAAATCTCAGACATACCCAAGTTAGGAAACATAACCAACCCCCCTGATGATATTACTTGTGTAACGTGCAGTCTACTTACACCTAATAAATTTCGAGGCTAACAGCAAAAATTCCTGCACGAAAAAGATAAAATTCGGCTCACGGAGGGGTCCATAAACTAATGATACATTTTTAATTATTATTAGCCATATGGTTGAGAGGAACCGCGAAAGCAGGTTTTGACATGGCAAAATAACGTACTATCCCCGCATAAACAGCCCAGGCCACTTTACCTTGATAATCCTGGTCAAGCATTAATTTTTCTTCTTTTGGGTTGGTAATAAAACCAATTTCCACAATTGTACTGGGCATCTTGGTCATCCGGTTGGCAAAGTAATCAACCGGCTTAGCTTCCCTTCCCGGGTTGGCTAGAAACCGGTTTAGTTCATATTGGATAGCCACACCAAGTTTTTTACTTTCTTCCGAACCAGGCTGATAAAAAGTCTGTGCGCCGTCTTCCCGTGGATCCGGGAAACTATTCACATGAATACTGATAAAAACATCCGCGCCCCGGTTATTTGCCAAATCCACCCTGCGGCTTAAATCCTGGATTTTTGCGGTATACAAATCACTAACGCTTGGGTCGCTTAATTCCCTGTCGCTGTCTCTGGTAAGCACAGCTTCCGCGCCGGCTTCACGCAGTATAGCCGCCAGTTTTTTTGATACGCTTAGGACAATATCTTTCTCATGAATTCCGGTAGTACCCGTTGCCCCCGGATCTTCTCCGCCATGCCCGGGGTCAATAACAATAAGCTTATTGGCAACTACCCAAGACAAAGCTGCTATGTTACTTTCTTCATGACGCGAAGCAGCATATTTATAGCCATATAAGAATGTTATAACTAATAACAATATTATAATGACTAACCTTTTTTTTAAGCGGAAACTCCGCACAAATACAGGCAAAATCAGACCCCACCCTTCTTTTTTAGAAAGTATGCCGGACCTGATTCAAATATGTTTACAAACTGAAGGGACAGGCTCCAGCCTGCCCCCAATACGGGTTTCATAATTGTATTGACAATTTGCTGTCTACTTATAAATCTTCAATAACCACGCCCTGATAAAAGATGGCAGCTTAACAAAATATACTCGCAATATGAATCACACTCCTTCTAAAATTAACTGTTAATATACTATTTCAAAACCTGGCTGAATGTGCTAATTTTTTTTAAGCGCCATCCCTAAACCAGTCAGACAATTTTCTTGTGATCATATCAGTGCCGCCGCGGATATGGTTTTTTAATGGAAGCGATCTAAGAAATTGTCTGCCATAACTTTTTTCAAGAATCCTCGCATCTAGGACAACAACACAACCACGGTCGCTGCCGCTGCGAATCAGCCTGCCGAATCCTTGTTTAAAACGAATTACAGCTTGGGGAATACTAAAAGTTTTAAAGCCGTCCCGTTCCCTTCTTGCCAAATCCTCCAGACGGGCTTCTATAACCGGAACTTTAGGCGACCAGAAAGGCAATTTTACCATAACCACACATGTTAAAGCTTCTCCTGGTATGTCCACCCCTTCCCAGAAGCTCGAAGCGCCAAAAAGCACCGCTCTTTCCGAGGATCTAAATTCTTCTAAAATCCTCGTCCTGCTGCCGTCTATTCCGTGACCCAACAAATAAATATCCATTATTTCCAACTTAGGTTTCAGCCTATTGTATGTTTCACGAAGGATCATGTGCGAAGTAAAGAGTACAAGAGTTTTTCCATGAGTTACACTAACTAGTTTGGCAATAACATTTCCAAGTTCCTCTAGATATAGATCAGATGCCACTTCTCCCGGAACAGGCAGGTCACGGTTAATACAAAGAAGCGCTTGGCGTTCATAAATAAACGGCGAATCAAAATGAGCCTCAGCCAGCCGCCCTGCTGGAAGGTAATTCAATCCTACCCGCTCAATAAAATGATCGAAGGTTCCGTTCACTGAAAGAGTCGCTGAAGTAAAAACCACTGTTTTTTTGTTCTTATAGAAAAGTTCATACAACATTTCGCCGACATTTATCGGAGCTGCCGACAGGCTGCAGTGTTTTAACAGACCCCCGGCCCAAAACTCAATATCCGCCCAATATACAAACTCTTCATCAGCGCTTTCTAAAATAAAAAATAAATCATCAGTCAATGCTAAACCAGATTGGCTAATCTGCAATAGGTCACGAGCCTGTTCAGTCCACACTTCTGCGGATATTGACCATAGATCCATGATTTCCGATAACTTCTGAACGGTTTCCGAGAGTGCACGTAATAGGTTTATTAGCTCCCCACCTATAGATATTGCCGTCCTATATCCATTATCATTAACAGGCAACCGTAAA
>MVQK01000011.1 GCA_002067515.1 Pelotomaculum sp. PtaB.Bin013
GAAGGCTATCAAACCAAGGGTTACAATTTCAAGTGTCTTTACATTGACGAAGTTTTCCGCGCTCATCGTTGAACCTATGGCAACAGCTATGAAAACAGTAACGATGTCCAGGAAGGTTTCGCCGATAGTATTGGCGATTCTATTCAGCACCATTGATTCTCTGATTAAGTTGCCTAGCATTAAGCATGAGATTAGCGGCGCGATGGGCGGCAGCAATGAATTAACCAGCAGTATCATCAAGATCGGGAAAATTATTTTTTCCTTCTGGGAAACCGGCCGCATCTGCTCCATCAAACATTCCCGTTCTTTTGGCGGTATGAGCGCTTTCATAAGCGGTGGCTGTATTAACGGCAACAGCGCCATATATGAATAGGCAGACACAGCTACTTGCCCTAGAAGGTGGGGGGCAAGTTTAGTGGACACGTAAATGGCCATCGGCCCGTCAGCCCCACCGATTATCCCGATTGCCCCGGCCTCAGCAATGCTGAAACCAATTATCTTTGCTCCCAACAGAGCGATAAAGATACCGATATGTGCCGCCGCGCCAAGAATGATTGTACTGGGATTAGCAATCAGCGGGCCAAAATCCGTTATAGCTCCAACACCCAGGAAAATAAGCGGCGGGTATATTACCTTTTGCACTCCCATGTAGTTAAAGCCCAACAAGCCGTCTTTATCCATCAGCCCGGTACCGGGTATGTTCACCAGAATACATCCAATGCCAAGAGGAATTAAAAGAAATGGTTCGTACTTCTTTTTAATCCCGAAGTAAATAAATAATATACCGAAACATATCATGACTATATTTCCTATTGAAAAGTTAACAAGTCCAGTGCCTGCCACCATTGCGGCGAACATCCGAATTAATTCCATATATCTTTTCCTCCGTTTTAAGTTGTGTGAAGCGGTCCCCATAACCGGTTTTCTGGTTCCGGTAAAGGAGACCGCCATGGAGTATAGGCAACCAGTTTAATTCTCGCTAATAACGACAAGGGTCTCATTGGAATTAACTGTTTGACCTGTAGTCACCGTAATGTCTTTCACGACACCGTCGTATTGTGACAGGATCTGGTTTTGCATCTTCATAGCCTCAACAATGAGAAGGATATCCCCCTTTTTTACTTGGTCGCCGGGCTTCACCTTTACCTCTCCGACTCTGCCAGGGATAGGTGTAACGACGCTTTTTTCTGCCATTTAAAAAAACCCCCTTAATTAAATTGAAATTGATTGTGTATTTAATACTAAATGCAAGATACATGCCACTAAAAAACATTTTTCGCGGAACCCATATTAGATAAAATTTTAGATAAATGTTTATTTGATTAGTAGAAGATGGCTTGGGAGTTGCATTACATATTAGATCGTCACATAACGGCTTAGATATTTATCAGGTAAAAATTTGTGATGATGTTAGGTTGGATTAATAATCTATTTAAAATGTTTATAAAATGCATAAATGCATTAGTAAAAATAACTTAGAATAGGAGCTTGTTCAAACGTTGCACGGTATTAAGAGTATGATATACTTTAGTTGCATATTTGCATTGATTGTTAAATATAAAGCAATTATGCATTATACCATATAAATTATCCAGTATACACGAGAAAAACAGAGTATTATAAAGAAAATATAAAGATGCATTATTGCATCGTCATGGCAACATTAATAATTCGTTGTAGAATTACATTGTTGCGACAGCAAGAAATACCTTAGGGTGTGTTATTAAACCCTTGTTGTACGAGGAGACCAATTTAGGAAGGAGGCTGTATTTTGGTGCAACGCAAACAAGATGCAACATGTCATTATATATTCATAATTGCATCATTACCGATTCTTGTAATTAATTATTTATACTGGAATTATGAAGGCATGCCTATGCCATCTTATCTTTATTAAACGTTAAACCCTGTCAGAGTAAACTCGGACCTTGGGTTCCATCGATATTATAATCCCAATCATAATAAGTATTTTATAAAATAAATGGTGAATTACATAAATTAAATATAAAAATAACGTCTCGTAATATGTACCCAGGTTAAGAGACTTCTGGTTTATGGATGCGGATCCATAAGATAAAAAAACAGCCAATTTCCTGTATGCTACAGAAATGACTGTTTTTTTATATGATAAGGTGCTTCAAAGGTGCTTTAACGCATAAAGGCCGGTGACACATGAATAAATTAGTTATAACAACCTGTATCCAATCCCAGGTTCAGTTATTATGTGGCGTGGACGTGATGGGTCGATTTCAATTTTTTTGCGTAACTGTCCGATAAAAACTCTTAAATACTGGGCGTCATTTAGATAATCAGGACCCCATACGGCACGCAGCAGCTGTTTGTGTGTCAGCACTCTGCCGGCGTAAACGGCTAAGTTTTTCAATATATCATATTCTGTCGGCGTAAGTTTGATTTCTTTCTCCCCGACAGTCACGATGCGGCGGGGTATATCAACAACCAACTCATCAAAATAAAATACCGGTTCGTCGTCCGCACCCGACGCATGCCGCATGGCCGCTCTAATTCTAGCTAGCAGTTCCCCCATGCCGAAAGGCTTAGTTACATAATCATCCGCCCCGGAATCAAGGGCGGCTATTTTATCGCTTTCTTGTTCCCGTACAGAAATAATAATAATAGGGGTACTAGACCATTCACGCAATTTTTTTACTACTTCAATACCGTCCATGTCGGGCAAACCTAGATCAAGAATAATTAAATCCGGTTTACAATATAGAATTTTACTTATCCCTTCACGCCCATCGACGGCTTCCTCAACCTTATAGCCGTGTTCGGACAAAGTTACCTTTAATAGCTGGCGAATCTGCTTTTCATCATCTATAACAAGTATGTGTGTTCCGCTAATATTATCCATTTTTATCCCCTTTTTCCTGCATTACTTGCCCCTCAACTTCTAAAGGTAAACTAATCATAATGACTACTCCTCCAGCTGGATTATTGGATGCCTTTATACTTCCGCCGTGGGCTTCAATAAAACCTTTGCTGATGGCTAACCCCAACCCGGTGCCACTGACCTGGCGAGGTGAATGTAGCCGGTAAAATTTATCGAAAATCCTCTCCAAGTCTCCGGGAGGAATATTCGGTCCACGGTTAGCTACTGATATGACTATATTATCATTAGCAGCGCGAGCGGAAATAGAGATTTCACTTCCCGCATCCGAATACTTCAGCGCATTATCCAATAAATTAACCATGACCTGCTCGAGTAAAACAAAATCAGCTTTCACCAGTGGCAGGTCTGGTTGTATTTCTATTTTTAGGGGACGATTGTTCAACGGTTCACCTATGCGGCTAACCGACACACCAATAACGTCTTGAATATCACACCACTCTTTGTTTAATTTGAGCATACTACTTTCCAACCGGGCCATATTCAATAGATTTCCGACAAACCTATTCATACGCGTGGCGCCCTGCTGAATAGTTTGCAAAAGGTCATAACGGGCAGCGGGACTATATACATTTTCATGTTCCAACAGACCTGTTACCGCGCCGATAATTGAAGCCAGGGGAGTACGCAAATCATGGGACAGGGAATCAAACAGGGCGACTCGCAGGTGTTCCGATTCAGCCAGCAAATGTGCCTCTCTAGCTTGTTCAGCCAATTGAGCCCTGGCGACTGCCACAGCCGCCAGGCCGGCAAAAGCTTCCAGTAGACGCCGCTGTTCCGGCTGCAGATACTTCTCAAATCTATTTGTTATTATCCCCAGAGTACCTTTCGTGCCCTGCGCGGTTTGCAAAGGCAGGTACAAACCGTTTACAGCGCTTAGATTGCTCGTGCCTCTGCCTGCCACTTCACCGTGTTCATAAGCCCAGGTTGCCGCCACCCGCTCACTGTCATTAAAAAAACTTCCGTCCTGGTTACCCGAGCAGGCTTGCTGTTCAAGTTTTCCTTCTTTATTAGGCAGCAGCACAACTACCTGACCTTCCACAGACTCGGCTACCTTGCGGGCTACACTTTCTAAAACCTGTCGCAGATCAGCCACCGCGGCAATTTCACGGCTTAAGGCATACAGCGCCGCCGTCCTGGTTTCCCGCTGCCTGGCGTTGGTTATCTGATGACGCAGCCGGGCGGAGAGAGTTCCGGTAAGCAGCGCTACCAACAGGAATATTGAAAGACTAATCAGCAAATTGCCAGTAAAGCTGTAAGTGGGAGGCGCGAAATAATAGTCAAAAATTAGAGCGCTTGCAGCTGCCGCGATCACTGCCGGCCCCGTGCCCCACCAGACAGCGCTAAAGAGCACGGGCAAGAGGTAAATCATGGCAATATTAACGAGTGTAAGATACGGGGGCACCAAGTCTACCAGCACCGTGACTAGAAGCATGAACAATAATGACCCTGCGTAGGAATATGCAGGGAAAGGCCGCCGTTTGGGCCTTGCTATAATCTTTTCCTGTTCTTTATTCGCTTTTCCCGATAGAACGTAAATACCGATACCTTGGCTGTGGCGAATGATCCTGTCTACTATTGACCCCATCGCCAAATCGAACATTTTGCCATGTAATGGTTTTCCGACAACAATCTGTGACACATTTCGCTTCCTGGCCAGTTCCAGGAGTTCTTCCGCAACATCATTACCGGTTAAGCTGATGGTTTCAGCTCCAAGTTCCTCAGCAAGGTGCTTGTTTCTTGCCAGACGGTCTTTTTCTGCCTCACTTATGGGAAGCCGGCGGGGCGTTTCCACGTTGACAGCCAGCCATTCAGCCTTCAAACCTTCAGCCATGCGTCTGGCGCTGCGGATCAGCTGGGCTGAAAAGGGGCTCGAACTGATGCAGACCATAATCCGCTCCACAGCCACACCTTCGGCCAGCCGCTTCTGGGTGGTTTCCAACATTTCGTAAGTCTTGCCCACTCCGGCCGCCGTGCCAAGAAACACAGTCAGTTTACCATGCTCGTCACTAGTCAAGTTGTCCTGTAAGGCCTCTGGATCGGCGCGCTTTTCTTTCATCTACACATCACCCGTTAGGCTAATATCACCAAAATAATAAGCCAGTTGGCTATCTGGCTGTGGTTCAAAGATTTCCTAGTAACTTACAAGATGAATCCAAATTATACTGATAAAACCTGTTCTAGTTATCACATGAGGAACGTTTTTTTTTATATGATTTCGCCTTTTATTTATACTAAATTTACTTGAGTGTTGCTAGAATGGAGCAATCGGGGAGTCATAATTGATTTTATTGTAACGAGTCAGAGTTCTGTTGTACCTGACTTTTTGTCTGCAACCGGGTAGATTACCTAATCCGACTAATCTATTGGGATTGTTTCACAGTCAAAAATTTCAAAATAAAGGAGCTGAAAGATATGGATTCAGCTACATTAAGGAATCAGTTGGAGCAGGTAGGGATTCTAATCAGTGAAAAAAATTTGGATGCCGCTCACAAGTTACTAAAGAAAATTATTGGAGCAGAGCCTGAAAGTCCGCGGGCTTTTAATTTATTGGGAGTGATGCATGAAAAGCAGGGTAATTTTGATGCGGCGAGGCGTATGTACCGTGTGGCTTTAACAAAGGAACCCGCTTATTATTCCGCTCAAAACAATCTTCACCGCTTGGTGCAAATGACACTCCCTATCAGCGAACCTGACTTGGATATTGAGATTGAAAACGACTACCTTGGAGAAAATAAACTTTAGTGCGAAAACAACAAATTGGAGGTCTTCACGGTGGCGGATATGATTCTGGGGGGGCTGGTTACGGCAGGGTTGCTGTTTTACCTTTGTTATTCTTTGATTAGGGCGGAGGATTTGTAATGACAGCTTCAGATCTCGTTCAACTTCTATTATATCTTGTTTTGCTTGTAGTGCTTGCCGTTCCCATGGGACGCTATATGTTCAAGGTTTTTACCGGTGAGCGCACTCTGCTGGACCGGGCTTTGCTTCCTATGGAAAAGCTTGCTTACCGGCTGGCGGGGATCGACGCGCAAAAAGAAATGGGATGGCGCGAGTATGCCTTCACGCTGCTAATTTTCAACCTGCTGGGAATAGTATTTGTTTTCTTGTTGCAGCTCTTGCAAGGATACCTGCCCTTTAACCCCCAGCATTTCGGAGCAGTAAAGCCGGATCGGGCTTTGAACACGGCTGTCAGCTTTGTGACCAACACCAACTGGCAATCGTACGGCGGCGAATCAACAATGAGCTACTTAACCCAAATGGCTGCTTTGACAGTGCAAAACTTCCTTTCCGCCGCCACAGGCATAGCTGTCGGGGGAAAATGCTGGTTACTATTCGAGAACACATGTTCTCATTGTTAATATTTTGTGTTAAAATGAAAGTAATCTAAACACACGATGCGAGAAAAGAGGTGAAAAAAGATGATTCGCGTTCTTAAGACCACTTTCCGAACATCAAAGCACGAACTAGACAGATTGTTTGCCTGCAACCGCGAATCAGCAAGAGCATGGAATGACTGCCTTAGCTATGCCAAGGAATACCACAAAACCAACGGAAAATGGATTAGTAAAACCGACTTACAGAAACTTACCAAGGGCCGGTATCATCTGCACAGCCAGAGTATCCAAGCCGTACAGGAACGCTACCTGGATGCCCGAACCAATGCCTATAGGGCCAAACAAACCGGATATGGGCATATACACTATCCATGGCGGCAGAAAAAGAATTACCCGACATGGTGGAAAAAAGACGGTTTTACCATTCAGCCTAACGGCAAGATCGAGCTATCAATGGGTATCCATAACGGCAAACGGGAGAAACCCATCATTGTGCACATCCACCGCATCCCGCCTGGAAAAATAAAAGAAATTGAACTTGTTTGGGATCGCAAGCTAATGTTGGCAATGAGCTATGACGATGGTGCTAAGCCCCAAGAAAACCCAAATCAAAGTATTGCCGCCATCGATATGGGCGAGATTCATGGGATTGCCGCTGTAGCTGACATAGGAGAAGCATTGCTCATCACATCCCGGAAACTGCGCAGCGTCAAACGGCTTCGCAATAAAAAACTCAAAGAACTGCACCAAAGACAGAGCCATTGTAAAAAAGACAGCCGGAAGTGGAAGAAATACACATGTGCTATTGCTCGCATTGGCAGCAAGACAGACAATCAACAGAGGGACATATTGCACAAGATGAGCCGCAAATTTGCTACCTGGGCCAACGGTCATGGCGTCAAAACAGTCGTCATCGGCGACGTGGAAGGTGTACAAAAAAACACATCCAGATGTAAGAAAAACAACAATGTGCAGAAGCGTCGTTCTCGCAACTTAAACCAAAAACTGAGCCAATGGCCGTTTGGGTTGTTACTGGCATATCTTACATACAAGCTGGCAGCCCTTGGCATCGACCTGAATAAGATTGATGAGAGTTACACAACACAGACATGCCCTGTCTGTGGCCGCAAGAAGAAGCCTTCCGGTAGGATATATCAGTGCCATTGCGGTTACACTTGCCATCGGGATGTGCATGGTGCAAAGAATATCTACGCTAAGTTTAAATACGGCGAAATTCGCACACTCGATTGGAGCGTCGAAAAAATCATGTATCTACGGCCTGCTTCGTGAGGAGCAGAAAGTAGTAGATGCCCTGAACCGGGCCGATGGGGGGTAAAAGCCGTACCATTGTTGTCGGGAGAATCGGCAGGAAGGAAAGCATCCTTCGTAGATGAGGCTACCTGAACAAGTTGTCGCCAGGAATTCTTGTCGTTATGTTCCCTGAAACCCATGCTTCTATAAGCGGGGGAGGTTCACGACACTATTGACAGGGATCGTCTACCCTTTAACGGTTACCGGCCTGGCTCAAGTTTTTTTTCCTCACCAGGCTAACGGATCTGTGATTTACCATGATGGCGAGCCGGTAGGCTCGGCTTTGATCGGGCAGAATTTCATGCAACCGGAATATTTTCATGGGTATATTGGGTGAACCAAGGGTGAATGTATTACTGCTCAACTTTGCTTTAGACAAAATGAGTAAATAGCTGACAGTTACTAATTAGAATTCAGTAGGGATTTTTTGCATTCCTTTAGGTTTTAAATTATTATCATTTCATCCATCTGATGTTGAAGCGAAGCTTCACAGACGTCAAACTACTGACTACTGACCATGTTATCCGGGTATATATCAATAAAGCAATACAGGTGGTAGCGAATGGTGAAAGAAAAGCGTGCCGACCCCGACGCCCTACTGGCCAGCTTGACTGATGACAAGCAGGGGAAGCTGACTGTGTTTCTCGGCGCGGCGGCCGGAGTGGGAAAGACTTACGATATGCTGGGAGCCGCCCTGGAACGGCTGGCCGAAGGTGTGGATGTGGTGATCGGCTGGGTGGAGACGCACGGTAGGGTAGAAACTGAGAACCTTTTGAAAAGCCTTCCGGCTGTTCCGCCCCGCCGCCTGCAATACCGGGGCAAAGAGTTTAGCGAAATGGACCTGGACGCTCTGCTGACCCGGCGTCCGCAACTGGCTCTTGTCGACGAGCTGGCCCACACAAATGTACCCGGTTCCCGGCACACCCGGCGCTACCAGGATGTCGAGGAATTACTGGCAGCCGGCATTAACGTTTATACCACGTTAAATATACAGCATCTTGAAACGTTAAATGACATTGTGGCACAAGTGACCGGTGTGACAGTGCGGGAAACCGTGCCCGACAGGATCCTGGAAAAGGCCGCTCAAATACATCTGGTTGACATTCCAGCGGAGGAGTTAATCCAGCGGTTAAAGGAAGGCAAGGTTTATGTGCCTGGCCAGGCTGAACACGCTTTGCGGAAATTTTTCCGCCCGGGAAATATCAACGCCCTGCGTGAACTGGCCTTGCGCTACACCGCGAAAAGAGTGGACCGTCAGGTCGAATCCTACATGCGGGTGCACGGTATCCCGGGGCCCTGGCCTACCGGGGAGCGGATCATGGTATGTATCAGTCCGAGCCCCTTTTCGGCCCAGTTAATCCGCACCGCCAGGCGCATGGCTGAAGGTTTAAAGGCCGAATGGCTGGCCGTCAACGTGGAAACACCCCGGCGGCTACCCGCGAGTGAGGCGGAAAAGGACCGCCTATCAAGAAACAAGCGCCTTGCCGAGGAACTCGGGGCAGAAACCATCAGCTTGACTGGTAATGACGTGGCGGAAGAACTCCTGGAACTGGCCAGAAAGCGAAATGTGTCTCAAATTGTTATTGGAAAACCATTGCATAGCAGATTTTGGGATTGGATGAATGGGTCAATAGTGGACAGGGTCATTCGCCACAGCCAGGGTATCAGTATTCACGTTCTTCCGGGAAAAGCGAAACAAGAACAGGAAAAGGTAACGGCCAAAACGGAACGGCGGCCTTTCCCGGTGTATCCCTACGCGGGGTCATTGTTGATTATGCTTCTCGTTACCGCCGTGGCGGGCCTGGCGTCCTCTTATCTCACGCTTGTCAACATCGCCATGATTTATCTTCTGCCTGTACTCATGAGCGCCGTCAGGTGGGGCACGGGGCCGGCAGTGACTGCGGCGGCTGCAGGCGCTTTAATTTTTGACTATTTTTTCGTGCCACCTACCCACAGCTTTACGGTAGGTGATTTACGTTACCTGATTAGTTTTTCAATATTCCTTTTGGTGGCGCTGCTCACCGGAACTCTTTCCGCCCGGCTGCGGCAGCAGATAACCAACGCCAGACAGCGGGAAACCAGGACGGCGGCGCTGTATGCTTTGAGCCGTGAAATTGCCGCGGTGGCTGAACTTCGGCAGGTTTTAGAGAGTGTGGCCCGTAAAGTCGCCGAGTCGGTGGAAGGCCAGGTGGTTGTGCTGCTGCCTGATAAAGACGGAAAGCTTGAACAGCAAGCTTGCTCAAGTAATCAAGAGGGAAGTTTTTTAAATGAAAGTGAGCGGGCGGCGGCAACCTGGGCTTTTGAACACGGTGAGGCGACCGGCAGAGGCACGGACAATCTAGGTGGCGTAAACGGGTTATATTTACCTTTGCGAACAGAACAGAGTACAAGAGGTGTTCTGGGGATAAAAATAGAAAGCGTTGAGAAGTATCTGCAGCCGGAACAACGGCGTTTATTGGAAGCTTTTGCCGGTTTAGCGGCAGTGGCTATCGCCAGAGTCCAATTGATTGAACAGGCCAGGGAAGCACATTTGCTGGCTGAATCGGAACGCCTGCGGGTTGCCCTGTTTGATTCCCTGTCCCACGATTTGCGTACTCCACTGGCTTCAATTATCGGCGCGGTGACAGGACTGCTGGAACACGAAAATATATACAGCCCCGCCGCCCGCCATGACCTCCTGCAGACCATTCAGCAGGGCGCCACGCGCATGAACAGGTTTGTAGGCAATCTTTTAGACATGGCCCGGCTGGAAAGCGGCATGCTCAAGTTAAACAAAGAATGGTGCGATATTCAAGATATTATCGGCGTGGCGGTAAGCCATGTGGGTGAACCGCTGAACAGCCGTCCCTTAAAAATTGAACTGCAACCGGACCTGCCGCTGGTGAAGGCTGATTATGTTTTGCTTGAGCAGGTCATGGTTAATCTATTGGATAATGCGCTGAAGTATTCGGATGCGGGAAGTGAAATCGCTATTGACGCCCGTGAATCTGATCAGAATGTGATCATATCAGTGACTGACCGCGGACCCAATATTCCTCCCGAAGATCTGGAGAGGATTTTTGATAAATTCTACCGGCTCCATTCACCCCGCCAAGTAAGCGGGACCGGATTGGGGCTGGCCATCAGCAAAGGTTTTATTGAGGCTCATGGCGGAAGTATCGGGGCTTCCAATAACCCCGCCGGAGGAGTAGTCATTACGATCATTTTGCCTTCAGACGCTGATGGGCAAGAAGAAACGCTTGATGCGGGAAAAGGTGATAACAATGGATAATAGAAGCGGAACGCGCATCCTTGTTATTGACGACGAAAAGCAGATTCGCCGGCTTTTAAAGGTAACTTTGTCCGAACACGATTATGAAGTTGAAGAGGCCGTCGACGGGCGGGAAGGGATAAATAAGGTTTTATACTGTAAGCCGGATTTGATTATCCTGGATTTAGGCTTGCCAGACTTGGACGGCATCGAAGTGGTAAAAAAATTGCGTGAATGGTCTGGCACTCCAATTATTATCATATCTGTACGGGAGCAGGAAAATGACAAAATAGCAGCGCTTGACGCCGGGGCGGATGACTATGTAACCAAACCTTTCGGCATGGGTGAACTGCTGGCTAGAATCAGGGCGGCCATGCGACATGCGTCGGGCGCCGGTGATGAACCGGTAATGAATTTTGACGAATTGGCCGTTGATATAGCCCACCGCCGGGTTACTGTCGGGGAAAAAGAAATCAAACTGACGCCGACGGAATATGAAATATTAAAAAATTTAGCTGTTTGCGCCGGCAAAGTGCTTACCCATAAACAGTTGCTGCGTGCTGTTTGGGGTCCCGCTTATCAAAATGATGCTCAGTATTTAAGAGTTTATGTTGGACAGTTGCGCAGAAAAATTGAAGTTGACCCTTCACGCCCGCGTCATATTATCACCGAGCCAGGTGTGGGATACAGGTTGTTATAGACTCGAAAAGGAGCCGATGCGAATATTTGCTAACGAAAAGTTCTAAACAAAATAATCTGCCCAATTATTATTACAGGGATGCCGATGGTAAACCTTAAATGCTGTGTTTTATGTTTAAATAACTGCATTCCCATAAATACGCCAAAGGCGCCGCCGGCCAGGGCAATCAAAAAGAGCCTGCTCTCAGGAATTCTGTATTTGCCTTTTTTAGCCAAAACTTTATCATACCATACGGCAATCAACCCAGTCGTATTAATAAGCAACAGATAAATTAGCAAGGTTGACCTCTCCTTATGCCGGCAAGCTTTTATCACTGTCAAAAAATAAGCGTCGCCACTTTATAAAGATATGATACAATTATATCAGCGCCAAAATAAGTCGTGAGAGGGAGGACAAGTATGTTTTCTGGATTATTGCAGCCCATGCATATTATTCTTATATTAATAATCGTTTTAATTATTTTCGGCCCCGGCAAGTTGCCTGACGCCGGTAAAGCGCTGGGCAGGTCAATACGTGAATTTCGGCGGGCAACAAGCGCCAGTTTTGAAAATGAACAAGAAGAAGCTAAAAAATCACAAAGCCAGTCATCCCACGCGCAAACCCAGGAATCAGAGTAACTTCAGTCAACATGATTTTACTTTCATAATAGTATTGGCAAAAACCTTACCAGTGAGCAGGTAAGGTTTTTCGCATTACGAAGATTCCGATGATCATCCCGCCTGGTTATCGTATACGTAAAATATGATCCCAAGCACCCCAGGCCCCACATGAGTGCCTATCACCGCGCCGAGACCGGTGACGACAGGTTCGTCACAGTCCAGCTTTGCCGTTATTTTTTGCCGTAATTGCTCTACTCCCGCCGGGTCATTGCCATGGACGAGAGAACATTTGATCTTATGCTTTCCGGCTGTTTCTTCAACTATTTCCACTAACCGGTCAATCGCGCGTGTTTTGCCCCTGACCTTTTCGTAAGGATTAACAATACCTTCTTTTAGATATAACAGGGGCTTTATATTCAAAATAGTGCCCAGAAAAGCCTGCGCCTTGCCGATCCGGCCGCCGCGAACCAGGTAATCGAGGCTGTCGACAATAAATAATATCTGTATTTTGGGGAGAAGCGCATTTATTAATTCAAGTATCTCCGCCTTGGATTTGCCGGCCCGGGCGGCAGCGGCTGCTTCAAGGACAACCAGTCCCAGTCCCATACTGGCCTGTTTTGAGTCGATTACTTCAATATCAACCCCGGGAACCATGTCCTTTGCCATTCGAGCTGATTGGCAGGTGCCGCTCAGGGTTGAAGATAAGTGAATAGATATAATCTTGCCGCCTTCCGCGGACAGTTTGCTATAGGCGGCGGCGAACTCAGCCGGGGTGGGCTGGGAAGTAGCCGACATCTCCCGGTTTTCTACCAGGCGGCGGTAAAATTGGACGGTATCGATATCCACACCGTCCAATAATGGTTCGTACCCGCTGAATATTACTTTTAGCGGTATCACAGTAATTCCGTATTCGTCAACAAGCTCCAATGGTAAATCTGCGGTGCTGTCGGTTACAATATGAACTTTATTCATTGGACCACCTTTCGAAAAACCTCACTCTACCGATATAATCAAATCATATACCGGCTGGCCGCCGTCTTGAATTTCGAAATCCTGGCTGGCGAATTTCTGCCGCGCTCTTTCTGTTATCTCTTCAGCATATCCGGGGGTAACTTTCTCACCGTAGTAAATAGTAACCAGACGGCCTTCGCCTTCGATTAATTCTTTCAGGAGATCTTCGAGTACGCCGGTTAGTTCTTTCCCCGCGCTGATCAGATCCCCGTCGGCAAGACCGATAATATCTCCTTTTTTAATACGCAAGTTTTTGTATTCAGTGTCACGCACCGCGGTTGTGATTTCACCGGATCGAACTGAGGCCAACGCTCTGGCCATTTTACGTCCGGTTGTTTCAAAGTCGTCCTCCGGGTTCAAGGTGAGGAGAGCGGCAAGCCCCTGAGGAATACTTTTTGAAGGAATAACTGTCACTTCCTTTTGAGATAGCTTGCCGGCCTGCTCAGCCGTCAGAATAATGTTTTTGTTGTTTGGCAGAATGATTAACCGCTTGGACGGCAATTCATCAATAGCTTTGAGGATACCGCCGGTACTGGGGTTTAAAGTTTGCCCGCCGGAAACCACGGCGTCGGCGCCCAGATTTTTCATTATTTCCGTAATCCCTTCACCGGCCCCCACTGAAATAATGCCAAGCGGTTTGCTTGTGCCGGTGCGTTCAGCCGCGGTAAGCAGTTCCTGGTTCTGATCGGCCATATTGTTTATTTTCAAGTCGTGCAGTGTCCCGTGCTTAAGGCAGTGCTCAATGACCAGACCGGGGTTGTTGGAGTGAATATGTACCTTCACGACGCCTTCCCCGCCGACCACCATAAGGCTGTCGCCGAAAGGAGACAGTGCCGCGCGCATATTTTCTACAGGCAGGTTAGACCCCTTGACCAGTAGTTCGGTACAGTATGTGTAATTGATTGCACCGGCGTTTTCCTGGAAAACCGGCTGATTTTTTACGGTCGTTTCTCGGGTAAGAACCATCACCGGGGTTTCTGACGATGTTTTGGCGACCGGTGAGGCCGCTCTGAGAGCGCGCAGGAAGCCCTCCAATATAACTACAAAGCCCCTGCCGCCGGCGTCAACCACACCTGAGCGTTTTAGCGCCGGAAGCAAATCCGGGGTTTCTTGCAAAGCGTCGAATGCTTTTTTAAAAACGGTAACCATCAGTCTTAGTAAATCGCCGCTCTGCCGGGCGGCCGCGCCTTCGGCAGACTTTCTCACAACAGTGAGAATCGTACCTTCAACAGGGCTCATCACGGTACGGTAGGCTACCTTCGCGCCTTCTTCCAGGGCTGTGCTAATATCGGGAGCGGTTGCTCTTTCAATGCCGCTGAGGGAACGGGCGAAACCGTGCAATATTTGGGAAAGGATTACTCCGGAGTTGCCCCTGGCGCCGATTAAACCGCCACGTGCCGCCGCCCCCGCCACCAAACCGATATGGTTCGAATTAACTGATTCAGCTTCTTTCACCGCGGACACCAGGGTTTGGAACATGTTGGTGCCGGTGTCACCGTCCGGTACTGGAAAAACATTTAAAGCATCTATTTCTTCTTTGGACTGTCCCAGGAGTTCAACCGCCCCCCGGAGCATCATCTTCAGATCAACGCCGTCAAATGAGTAGATCGCCAATACTTTCTCCCACTTTGATTGAATTTTTGTAACTGCTCAGTAGTCAGGAGCCAGTAGTCAGTAGTCAGAATAAGAGAATGGTTTATCGTCTCGAAATATTCTGAATTCTGACTCCTGAATTCTAAATACCTTAATAGTAATATTAGTTTCGACATTCCAGGATATTTTCCTTTAGTGTAAAGAACATATAACAATCATTAATGATAATAGATGCCTTTGACAATTTTCATGGTAAATTGTACATTATATATAAAAAGATATAAATAAGAGATCAGGTGTTTTTTATGGCAAAGGAAAATTCTTTTGATATTGTATCACAAGTGGATATGCAGGAAGTAAATAACGCTGTGGACCAAGCCATTAGAGAATTACGAACCAGGTTTGATTTCAAGGGCAGCAGAAGTGATATTAATTATGATGGGGAAACGATTATTCTCACAGGTGATGATGAATTTAAACTGAAAAATGTAGTTGATATTCTGGAAACAAAACTGGTGAAGCGTGGTGTTAACTTGAAAGCCCTGAGATACGGCAAAATAGAACCTGCCGCCAAAGATACCGTTCGCCGGCGGGTTACCCTGGTTCAGGGACTGGATAAAGAGAAAGCCAAAGTTATCACCAAACTGGTCAAAGACAGCAGGCTTAAGGTACAGGCCACAGTACAGGGAGATCAAGTAAGGATCAGTGGGAAAAACCGTGATGACTTGCAAGCTGTAATGCAGAAAATCAAAGAACACGAATTTGATATCCCGATTCAATTTGTCAATTACCGGTCGTTTTAGCATTGTGAATGCAGGTATGTTGCTATAAATATTTTTTTTGTAAAACAGCTTATAAAGCTTTTTTACGCAGGAATTGGCTGGTTGCCGTCGAATTAAAGCCATTTAATAGTAAGACCGGCAACATGTTGAATAACAAGTTCTGCTAGGAGAAGAAGAAACCGGGTGGAGCAAAGGAGTGTGTCGGTTTGAGCGTTCTGGATAATCTGCACCGGGTACGGGAACGAATTGACGCTGCCGCCCGCCGGGCCGGACGCAGGCCGGAGGAAATCAAACTGGTGGCGGTTACTAAAACGGTGCCACCGGAAATAATCAGACAGGCGGTAAAAGGTGGAGTAAGCAGACTTGGTGAAAACAGGGTACAGGAGTTGTTAAAAAAGTATAACGACGTTCCGCCAGGGTTGGAATGGCACTTAATCGGCCATTTGCAGACAAATAAAGTAAACAAAATCATCGGTAAAGTTGCTTTGATTCATTCACTGGACAGCTGGCGCCTGGCGGAAGAGATTAGCCGGGTGGCTAGCGGCGCCAATGCGGTGGCCAGTGTGCTGGTGCAGGTAAATGTAGCGGGTGAAGTAACCAAGTATGGGATTTTGCCGTCAGAAGCGGAGGATTTCGTTGAGGCTGCAGCGCGTTTGCCGGGCTTGAATGTGCGGGGTTTGATGACTATCGCGCCGTGGACCAGCGAACCTGAAGAAGTGAGACCGGTGTTCAGGCAACTAAAGGATTTAGCAATGCGTTTAATGAATAATAAAGCGGGGGCAACCATGGAATATCTTTCCATGGGTATGAGCGGTGATTTTGAGGTGGCTGTGGAAGAAGGCGCCAATATCTTGCGAATTGGGACGGCTATATTTGGCGGGAGGCAATAATAACCCGCAAATAATATTTTATATTTAGGAGGATAAAAATGGCTGCTAAACTGATGGACAAGGTTCTTAGCTTTATGGGTTTTGAGGAAGACGTCGAAGAAGAAGAAAAGCGTGACCGCGAAGAGGTACGTGAAGAGCATCCCTGGCAAAAAAAGAAGGAGAAGGAAAAGGCCACGGTATTTAACCTGCATTCTCAGAGGCAGGTACACGTGGTTGTGGTTGAACCCAGGTCATTTGACGAAGTGCAGGGAATTACCGATAATTTGAAAAACCGTTGTCCGGTTATTGTAAACCTGGAACAGGCTGAGTCTGATCTAGCCAAACGGGTTGTCGATTTCGTCAGTGGCGCTACTTACGCGTTAAATGGGAGCTTGCAGAAAGTGGGAAACGGTATTTTTCTTTTTGTGCCCAACAATATGGACATAAACAGTGAGCTGAAAAGCGAAAGCAAAGAAAAGGGACTGTTCCCTTGGATTCGTTCATAAATAATATAAGGGGATGACACGATGCCTTTAAAGGGGCAGAAAATTGGTTGCCTGGGCGGTGGAGCCATGGGCGAGGCGTTGGTCGCGGGGCTGCTCGGGAAAGGTTTGGTCGACGCCTCTAAAATATATGTGAGCGATATTGACCAGAGGCGGCTGGAATACTTGAGCCAAAAAATGGGTGTCAATACTTCAAGTGATAATATTGACGTTGTAAAGACGGCAGATATCATTATTCTGGCGGTAAAACCATATGTAATCGTTCCATTGTTAAAAGAAATAGTACCTGCGGCGCGCAAGGAACATACCTTTATTTCCATAGCGGCGGGAATTACTATTGAGCAATTGCAATCTTGTTTTGAAGAGCATATACCCGTTGTACGGGCTATTCCCAATACTCCCTGCCTGGTGGGTGAGGGAGCCACCGCTTTAAGCGCGGGGAAATACGCGGATGAAGGAAATATGGAAAAAGCGCTCGCTGTTTTTGCCGCGGCAGGCAAAGTTGCAGTTGTGCCTGAGGCGCTATTGGACTGCGTAACCGGCCTGAGCGGCAGCGGGCCGGCTTACATGTACATAATAATGGAAGCGTTTACAGACGGTGCGGTAAGGCTTGGCCTGCCCAGGGACACGGCCAGGGTATTGATTGCCCAGACCATGCTTGGAGCGGCTAAGATGGTACTTGAAACCGGAGAACATCCCGGCAAGTTGAAGGACATGGTCACCACGCCGGGCGGGACCACTATGGCCGGTCTCTTCGCCCTGGAAGAAGGAGGCGTAAGGGCGCTGATGATGAAAGCTGTAGCCAACGCCACTCAGCGCGCCCGGGAAATGGCGGATATTAAGTAAAGTAGGTGAGGCAAAATGGGTGTTTTATACACCGCGATCGATGTTGCCTTCAGAGTATATTCTTATCTGATAATTATCCGGATATTTCTTTCGTGGATCCGGCATAACCCTTATCAGCCGGTATTCAGGTTTATTTATGAGGTTACCGATCCCTACCTGCGTTTTTTCCGGAAAATTGTCCCGCCTTTCGGGCCGCTGGATTTTTCTCCAATAGTGGCTTTGATTGCGCTGCAATTACTACAATGGCTGGTTCACCGGGTGCTCCTATATTTTTATCTTTTGACGTAAGCGTATATGCGTAATAGCTATTAAGGTAAATTATCAGAGAATGACAACTGAGGTGAAAACGATAATGTTAACACCGTTGGATATCCAAAAAAAAGAGTTCCGCCATTCTTTACGGGGTTATAATAGTGAAGAAGTTGATTCTTTTTTAGATCGGGTGACGCAAGACTACGAGATATTAAATAAAGAAAATCTGGATCTAAAAGAACGGTTGGACCAGGCTGAGCAGAATATGGCCCGTTACCGGGAGATTGAAGAAGTTCTGAAGAAAACCATGATTTTAGCCCAGAAAAATGCTGATGAGTTAAGGCAAAACACCGAAAAAGAATCACAATTGACACTGGATCGTGCCCGGATTGAGGCGGAACAGTTAAACCGGGAAGCCGAGCAGGAAGCAGTCGCCATCATTGAAAAGGCCGAACGGCAAGCCGCCGCGATGATATCTGAAGCGGAAGAAAAAGTTAGTCAAATCATAGAAGAACATAGCCGGCTTGAAAGGCAGGCGCAGGTATTCAGGATGCAGTTCCGCGCCCTATTGGAAGCCCAGGCCAGATTCCTTGACAGTGAGGAGGAGAGCCAAATAAAAGAGGTAAGGCTGGATGCTCTTGATGAATCTACGGAAGACGGTGACAACGTCCTTGCTTCAGCGTAACAAACTGCCGTAGCTGAAAATATATTAATAGCGATCATTAATTGCGAGCCTCCGTTAAGGAGGTTTATCATTAGCGCATGCCGGCCACGGGCCACCGGTATTAAAAGGAGTAAACAGATTGGAAAATCTCAAGAGACTGCTAAACAACAGACAACCAAAATTACATAATTTGAGAGGATATTTCATTTCAGCGGTATTAGTACCTATCATCGAAGTTGACGGTGAAATGCAAGTGCTCTTTGAAGTCCGCTCCAGCAGCTTAAAAAGACAACCGGGTGAAATATGCTTCCCGGGCGGTATGGTGGAGAGTGGTGAACTGAGCCGCCCGCAAGATACAGCAGTCCGTGAAACTGTGGAGGAATTGGGTGTCTTAAGGGAACAAATTGAACTGATTGGACCCTTGGATTATTTTATCAGCCCGGTCGGGGCATTAATATATCCCTATGTTGGAAGGATCGCCGGAAATGCTAAAATAGTACCCAGCCCGGATGAGGTGCAGGAAGTTTTTCTGGCGCCGGTGAAGTACTTCTTGTCGGCTCGACCCGCTCAAAGCAGCATTGATGTGGGTACCCGCTACGCAGCCGATTTTCCTTTTGACAGGCTCCCCGCGTATTACAAGGAAGGCTGGCGTGTTCTGGGAACGTTACCGGTGTATTTTTATGAATATGGCAATAGGCTGATTTGGGGCGCGACTGCCGGAATCTTGCATAGCTTTATTGATATTTGCCGGGAAAATATGATCAGTAGTCAGTAGTCAGTATTCAGTAGCCAGTAGTCAAGATTACAAGATAAAAGATTGCAAGATTACAAGATTTCAGGAGAGTCAGTAGGAGAGAATAGGGTGTATTGTTTTGAAATATTCTGAATTCTGACTCCTGAATTCTGAATACTTGAATTTGTAGCAAGGTAGTGATGTTGATTTGCTTTATATAAGGGAAGAAAAAGATGGTGTTATCTTTAAGGTGAGGGTGCAGCCTAGGGCCTCTGGAAACGGG